>NZ_CM191260.1:5187500-5300556 GCF_041475665.2 Xanthomonas sp. NCPPB 4467
CCGGGTTGACGAAGATCAGCCGGTGCGCGGCGGCGGCGGCGCCCCGCTCGATAATGGCCACGCCGTCGCGCAGACGCGACAGCGAGGCTTCCAGCAAAGTGAAATCCTGCTGGAAGCGCTTGCGCTCCATCAGTTCGATCAACACGCGCAGGCTGCGCGCCGATTCCAGATGCAGCGGCGACCAGCGGCGCGCGCGGCCGCTCACGGTTTCCTGCCAGAGATCGAAGCTCTTGCGCGGCGACAGCCGTGAGTTGGGGATATCTGGCAACTTGGCCAACTGCGGGTTGCCGGCCCATTTGACCTGCTGCACCTGTTCGCGGCGTGTCCATAGCAGCGCGCTGCGCGATTGCGGCATCAGCGGCACAAAGATGAAGCCGGCGGCCAGCGGTGCCAGATCGGCCAGCTCCGGGAACACTTCGCCGATGGCATCGACATGCAGCGCGCCGACGGCGTCCTCGCGCAAGGCGTGATGGTGGCGAGACTCGAGATGGTCGCGGATGCGGCGCAATGCGCCGACGTCCGGGCTGGTGCCGTGGCGGCTGATGTCGTCGCCGTGGAAGATCGCCACGCCATCGGCGTCCACCACGTCCATCAGGTCCGGTGCCATGTCCGCGAGCATGTCCACGGTCAGATGTTCGGCATCGTTGAAGTCGGTGATCAACTTTTCGCGGATGGTGAGCAGCACCGATTCAAGCCGCGCACGCGCCACCGCCTGCAGCGCGCCGA
Source organism: Xanthomonas sp. NCPPB 4467 (assembly GCF_041475665.2). Classification (NCBI taxonomy): domain Bacteria; kingdom Pseudomonadati; phylum Pseudomonadota; class Gammaproteobacteria; order Lysobacterales; family Lysobacteraceae; genus Xanthomonas; species Xanthomonas sp. NCPPB 4467. Next base: position 5,188,227 of record NZ_CM191260.1, read on the forward strand.
TGCGGCCGGCCAGCGCACGGGTGATCGCATCGGTGACATCGCGCATGGCGTGGCTGGTGAAGTGCGGGCTGTAGTGATGACAGGCGATCAGCCCCCACAGCGCGTCGTTGACCACGATCGAGGACACCAGCGTGGCGGTCACGCCCATGTTGGCCAGATATTCCAGGTGCACCGGCGAGACGCTGCGCAGGCTGACATCGCTCAGGTCCACCGGGGTGCCCAGGCGCGGATGCAGGGTCGGCACGATCGGCGATGGCTGGTAGCCGACATCGGCGATCTGGCGCACGCGGTTGCGCAGGTACAGCGCGCGCGCCTGGGCCGGGATATCGGTGGCCGGGTAATGCAGGCCGAGGTAGGCCTCCAGGTCGGGCTGGCGGGCCTCGGCGATGACGTCGCCGTTCCACTCTTCGTCGAAGCGGTAAATCATCACCCGGTCGAAGCCGATCATGCTGCGCAGGCCTTTGGCGGCGCGCACGGCCGCTTCGGCGATGCTTGGGTCGCGCTCGATGCTGCGCAACAGCGGCAACGCCTCGCGCAGGGTAACGTCCATCAGGCGCGCGTCGCGCGGCTCGATTTCGATCAGCCATTGCTCGGGATATAGATGCCAGGCCGCCACCCAGGGGTGGTCGGTAGGCACGGTGCGGCTGGGGAAGCGCACCTCGGCATGCAGCAGGTGGCGCGGTTGGTCGTCCACGGCAACGGGCGGGGCGTCGGTCAGTTCCAGCACCTGGGTGTAGGGCATGCCGAGCAAGGCCTCCATCGGCACGCCGAGCAGGTCGGCTGCAGTGCTGCTGGCCTGCACGATGCGGCCATCGGCCGGGTCGATCACCAGCAGGACGCCGTAGGGCTGGATCATGCCGGGGATGTGGATCGGCTCGCGCGCGCAGACATCCATATCCAGGGGTTCGGTAGGCTGATTCACGGACGCGGCTCCGCTGCGAGGCAGGTATGAAAGTGGGCGAACATGGCGTGCGCGCCGTCGATGGCGGCGGCCTGTGTGCGGGGCGAATTCAGGCGCCGATCGAGCACCGCCTGGAAGCGGCGCCAGCCGGCGGGGTCTTCGTCGGCCAGTTCGAAATACTGCAGCGCACCGGTCAGGCCGGGCTGGGACTTGCGCAGACCGCGCGCGATGACGCGGCCGCCCAGCTGCGAGCCTTCGACCACGTACAACATGCCCCAGCGCGCGGCGTCGGTGCGCGTGGCGGGCAGTGCAATCGGCAGATCCAAGGGTTGATCGAGCGCCCGCAAGTCGGCACGCAAGGCCGGCACGCGGCGGCGATAGTGCCAACCGTTGCCGACCAGCGTGCCGAGCCAATCGCCCAGATGCGCTTCGAAACCGCCCAGCAAGGCGTGGTGGCGGCGCAGGATCTGCGCATAGCTGGCGCGATCGACCTGCCCCTGCCCCAGGGCCTGCATCAGCGGCACCGCTTCGACCAGGCGATGGGTGTCCTGGGTGGCGTGACGCAGCGCGCGCGCGGCCGATGGCGGAACAGCCAGGGTGTCAGGACACATAAGCAATCGATGCGGTGCTGCGGAACGGAGTGCACCAGCCTAGCAGCGCCTGCGCAAATCAGATAAAGCGGGCGCGAGGGTTGGATGAATGCGTTGGCATCAGCCCTATGTTGCCGGTGCGACGCCACCGCCCCGCCCTGCACGCTTCCATGCCATCCCCCACCCGGCGGCGAGCAGCACGCCGGCCAGCAACCACGGCGCGCCGGGCAGATGCAGCGGCGCGCCATTGCCGATGAACCAGGCAAACACGTTGGCGAACAACAACGGCCCGGCGATACCGGCCAGGCTGACCAGGCCGCTCAAGGCGCCCTGCACGCGACCCTGCGCATCGGCGCCGACTTCGCGGGTGATCAAGGCTTGCGCAGCCGGTGCGGCGATCGCCCAGAACGCGCTGATCGGCACGCCGATCAGGAAGGCGGTGCCACTGTCGGCCAGCCCGTAGATGACGAAGCCCACCACCCCGCAGCCCAGGCCCAGCAACAAGGCGCGACGTTCGCCCAGCCAGCGCACGATCCGGCCGACCAGCAACGCGTTGACGATGATGCTGCACACCCCGACCCCGGCCAGCACCCAGCTCACTTCGCGCGGGCCCCAGTGGTACTGGTAGCCGGCAAACAGCACGAAGATGCTGGGATAGACGTAATGCGCCAGGTTGGCCAGAAACACCACCGAGGCCAGGCCGAACACCTGCGGGTAGCGGCGCAGTAATTTGAGCGCGCCCAGCGGGTTGGCCTGCGACAACTCCAGGCGCGCGGTGCGGCGCTCGGGCGGCAGCGATTCGGGCAGCACGAACCAGCCGTACAACACATTCAACAGCGCCAGGCCTGCGGCAAACCAGAACGGCCAGCGCAACCCGATGCCGCCCAGCCAACCGCCGATCAACGGGCCGGCGACAAAGCCAATGCCGAACGCGGCGCCGAGCATGCCGAACGCGCCGGCGCGTTTGTCGGCGGGCGTGACATCGGCGATGTAGGCGTTGGCCGTGGAAAAACTGGCCGAGCAGATGCCGGAGATCACCCGCGCCAGCAGCAGCATCGGCAAGCTGTGGGCGATGGCCATCAGGATGAAATCCAGCCCCAGGCCCAGGCACGACAGGAGGATGACCGGGCGACGGCCGAAGCGGTCGGACAAGGCGCCTTGCAGCGGCGAGCAGACGAACTGGATGGAGGCGAACAGGAAGCCGAACCAACCGATCCAGCCGGCGGCCACCACGTAGTCGCCACCGGTGAAATGCCGCACCAGATCCGGCAGCACCGGGATGATCACGCCGAAGGACAGCACGTCGATCAGCACGGTGATGAAGATGAAGATCAACGCGGCGCGGCGGCGCCCCGGGGCTGGAGCGGAATCGGCGGAGAGAGACATCGCGCGGCCCAGGATGGCGAGGCGGGAAGTGTAGCTGCGGATTGGGCCGGATCGGCTCTGGGTGCGGCGGCGAGGCGTGGGGTATGAGGCTTGGGAGCGGTGCGAGCGGCTGGATTGGGCTCGACCGCAGGAGGTGTGCGCGATCGACCGCAGGAGATTCGTGCGATCGATCTGGGGGATCGCGTGGGTTTGGTGGGGCTTGTGCGAATCGGGCTTGAGCGACTTGATGCCTGAAGGACGATGTCAGCGGATCTTTTTGGCCGAGGGCAGTGCTGGAGGTGCGTGGGCGTTCGGCTGGAACTCTGGCTGACACCTTGCCCTCATCCGCCCTTCGGGCACCTTCTCCCGGTGGGAGAAGGGAGTGGGTGCTGCGATGTGCGTTTAGTGCCCCTCTCCCGCTTGCGGGAGAGGGGGGTGGGGTGAGGGTACGGCGGCTGCGTTTGGTGAGGCTGCGCTGCTTATCTAAACCTTTACCCGTCTGACATCTGCTGGGTCTGACGTCTGCTGGCTTTTGCCCGCTACCTCCTTCGAGCAGGTTGCAGTCGAAGACACTGCGCGACGAGCAGACAGGGCGCGCTCCGTCGCAACGCTCAACCGAATCGATGCGACTTCACCGCTCAAGCATCCATCGACGAGCCGCAGCCCGTAAACGATCTGCGCGCGCGGCTGGGCGGGCCTGCGCCACCTCAGCCGTGGCAACCACCGACGGGTTATTCGACGCTGATGGTCTGACTCAGGGTATGGCTGGCACCGGGGGCCAGTTCGATGACGTCCGGGCCGGCGTTGGCCGCTTCCAGGCAGACGTAGTCGCGCCAGCCTTCGCCCACGTCGGCCATTTTCTTGCCGGCCTCCTCGCCCGGGTTCCAGGCCACCAGCGAGCGGCTGCCCTGTGTGGCGATGACGATGCGGCGGCCGAGTACCGGGTCGGTGAGGGTGTAGCGGCCGCCGGCGTTGGTGTAGATGCGGTCGCTGCGGCCGGGATCGCGCGGGTCGCGCAGGCTCCAGTCGCCTTGCTGGCGGTGGGCGGTGGCGTAGTTCTCGTATTTATCGAGATAGTCCAGGCCATCCAGGCCCTGCACGCTGACGGTGAGCGCGTCGCCGACGCGGAAGTAATTGTGCAGCGCCTGGGTGAAGCGCACCGGGGTGCCGCTGGTGTTTTCGGTGATCAAGCGTTGTTCGAGGGTGCGACCGATGCGCAGGGTCATGCGCAGGCGCAGCGCCAGGTCGTCGAAGGCCGGCGGGGTGAGCGTGAGCACCACGGTGCCGTCGTCTTCGCGGTGGCTCTCGGTGAGTTGCCACGGCACGGTGCGCACGAACCCGTGCGCGGGCACGTCGCCGGTCTGGTCCTGGCGGCCGAAGTACGGCCAGCACACCGGCGCGCCGCCGCGGATCGGGGTGGGCGGCTGCTTGGCGAGCGGCGACAGCCACATGACGTCCTGACCGCCCTTGGGCACGAACGACAGCAACTGGCCGCCGAACAGGCTGATGGCGGCAGTGGAGAACGGGGTGTCGATCAGCAGCGAGGGGAAGCCGTGGAAGTCGCCTGTGGTCAGGCCGGTGGTGTCGGACATGGGGGATGCCTTGTGGACGATGGGAGATTGGGCGAATGCGGGGTACGCGGCCGGCAACTTGAAGGCGGTGCCGCGCACGGCGGCCATGCCGGTGAGCGGCGGCGCAGCACGCAAAGCAGTGAGGATGCGCTGGCCGGGGCGGCCGTCGGCGGGCTGCAAGCCCAGCCGGGTCTGCTCGACCTGGATGGCGCGGCGGGTGGCGCTGCCGACCATGCCGTCGGCCTCGCCGATCTGGTGGCCGCGGGCGAGCAACAACTGCTGCAGGTCGCGGCGTTCCGGACGGCCCAGGCCGGGGTCGTCGGTGGGCCAGGCGGCAACCAGGCCGGGGCCGCCGCGCAGGCGGTCGGCCAGCAGCGCGATCGACAGCGCGTAGCTTTCGGCAGCGTTGTAGGCGTAGATCGCGTCGTAGTTGCGGAACACCAGGAAGGCAGGGCCGGTGGCACCAGCCGGTAGCAGCAAGGCGGCAGCGGTCTCGGCCGGCAGCCCGGTCGGGGCCAGCGGCTTGCCGTCGGTGCCAAGCAGGCCGGCAGCCTGCCAGGCCTGCAAGGGTTGGCGGCGGGTGCGGCCGGCCTTGCTGGCATCGAAGCCGCGCGGCAGGGTGACTTCCATCCCCCAGGGGCGGGCGCGTTCCCAGCCGGCCTTGACCAGGTAGTTGGCGGTGGAGGCCAGCGCATCGGGAATGCTGGCGACCAGATTGCGGCGGCCGTCGCCGTCGCCGTCCACCGCAATCCGCGCATAGGTCGAGGGCATGAACTGGGTCTGCCCGAACGCGCCGGCCCACGAGCCGGTCAAGCCATCCGGCGACAGATCGCCCTGCTGCAACAGGCTGAGCAAGGCGAGGAATTCGCCGCGGAAGAACGGCTGGCGGCGGCCTGCGCACGACAGCGTGGCCAGCGAGACCAGCAGCGGGCGCTTGCCGGTGACGCGGCCGTAGTCGCTCTCCACGCCCCAGACCGCCACGATGGTGGCCGGGTCGACGCCGGTCTGCTCGGACAGGCGGGTGAGCAAGTCGTGGTGGGTGACCAGCATGGCCTGGCCGTCGGTGACGCGCTGGCTGTCGACCAGGCTGGCCAGGTAGTCCCAGATGGGCGTAGTGAACTCCGGTTGCGCGTCCAGCAGCGGCAACACGCTGGGATCGGGCGCCAACCCGGCGGTAAAGCGCTGGAAACCGGCGGCGTCCACGCCCTTGGCGGCGGCCTGGATCTGCAACCCGGCCAGGCAGCGGTCGAAGGCCGGGTCGGCCCAGGCGACCAGAGGCAGCAAGGCCATCAACAGCGGCAAGGCGCGCCGGGTCGGCGTCATGGCGCGGTGGCCGGCGGGTGGACGGACGTCATGCGGTAAAGCGCTCCAGTCGCGAATCGATCCGGAAGGATAGCCAACCTGGCTGGGTCGAGGCGTGCAAGCGGCGGCACCGGAGCAACGCGGTCGCTGCCGCGGGCGGCAGGAGCGAGTGTGGTGCGTTGGCGCGGCGGCTGCGGGCTGGCGACCGGTGTCTGTTGCCGCCATCGAACGGCACACGCTCGGCACCAGGAGTTGTTCACCGATCAACCGCTTGAATCAGGAGTGTGCCGGCACTGGCCGGCTTGCCATTGCAGCTGGGGTAAAGCGGGCGCCGGCGTTGACGCGTCAGCGACCGTCGCCGGTGATGCCGCTCAGCAGCGACAGTGCCGGACTGGACGCGCCGGTCTCGGCGACACGGCGCGGACGCGTGCGGTGCGGTGCATCGTGGCGTGGACCGAAGCGGACCATGCAGGTGGCCAGCAACGCCGGCAACACGATTGCAAAGACCACCAAGGCCGTCAGCGCCCATTGCCAGAAGTTGAAGGTTGCCATGATCGCTGTCCGCCCCCCGCGGCGAGTTTCGCCGCGCGGCAAGCTTCCCGGATCGGCTGCGAACGCTGTGTCGACAAAGCGGCGCGATGGGCGCCGTTGGTCGGGTCAGGCGGCGATGGTCTAGGTGCGCGATGGCCTGCTTGCGACGGCGCCGGTTGGCGGCGGCGGTGCCCGGCTGAAAAACGTCAGCCCGGGGCCGCAACGGCAGAGCTTGCGGTTGTTGTCCGCCGACGGCTTGGGGAATGGGTCTGGGTGGGCGTGGAAGTGCGCCGGCGCTCGTCCGCGCATCGGGCATTTCTGCCCTGTACACACTCCGGCGCCGCTGGCTGCGCTCAGCGGGCGTCGAGGTAATACCAGCGGCCATCTTCGCGGACGAAGCGGCTGTGTTCGGTCATGCGCACTGCGCTGCCGCCGCCGATGCGGTAGCGGGCCAGAAACACCACCTCGGCGGTGTCCTCGCCGGCGACGCTGGTGCGCTGGATGGTCAGGCCGAGCCAGGTGGTGCGGCCGCCTTCGTCCAGCGACAGTTCGGCCGGGCGCGTGGACGGGTGCCAGCTGGTCAGCAGGTAGTCGACATCGCGGCGTACATAGGCGCTGTAGCGCGAGCGCATCAAGGTTTCGGCATCCGGCGCGGCGGCACCGGCGTGGTAGAGCCCGCAGCAGCGCGCGTAATCGGCGGGGCGGCCGCACGGACAGGGATCGGTGGGCGTGGAGGTCGGCATCTGGCGATTGTGCGGGATGGGATTGGGAATTGGGAGGCGGGTTTCTACGCGTCTATGCTGTCGCCCCGTCGTGCGGAGCGCCGTTGTGCTGGAACTGATTCCCACCGAGTTGCCGTGGCTGCTGTGCATCGCGTTCGTTGCCGGGCTGGTGGATGCCGCGGTGGGTGGCGGCGGGTTGATCCAGTTGCCGGGATTGTTTGCGACCTTGCCGCAGCAGGCGCCGTCGCTGATTCTGGGCACCAACAAGTTCAGCGCGATGTTCGGCACCGGGGCGTCGGCGTGGCGGTATGCGCGCACGGTGCGCTTCCCGTGGCGGCCGGTGCTGTATGCCACCGCGGCGGCGTTTACGTTTTCGTTTCTGGGCGCCACGGCGGTCAGCCTGTTGCCCAAGCAGGCGGTGCGGCCGCTGATTTTGCTGTTGCTGATCGCGATGTTGGTCTACACGCTGATCAACAAGGATTTCGGCGCGCTGCATCGGCCGCGCGAGATCGGTCGACGCGAGTTGATCACCGCCTTGGCGATGGGCGCAGCGATCGGGTTTTACGATGGGTTCTTCGGTCCGGGTACGGGGAGCTTTTTGATCTTCCTGTTCATTCGCTTTTTCGGGCTGGATTTTCTGCGCGCTTCGGCGGCGGCCAAGGTAGTGAACCTGGCCACCAACCTGGCAGCGCTGTCGTTCTTTCTGCCCAGCGGCCAGGTGATGCTGGCGCTGGGCATTCCGATGGCGGTGGCCAACGTGGCCGGCGCGGTGGCAGGCACGCGGATGGCATTGCGCGGTGGCACGCCGTTGATCCGCACGTTGTTCCTGGTGCTGGTGGTGGTGCTGATCGGCAAGATGGGCTGGGATCTGCTGCACTGATCACGCTGCAGATGTCCTCGCCTTTCTAAAACTCCATGCTCAACGTCGCCGACAGCGTGCGCGGTACACCCGGCTAGTTGGTTGTCTGCGTCACTGGTTGCTCGATGTAAAAACGGTTGGCGACATTGCGCAGCATCAACGCCAGTTGATAACGGCCGCCGAACCGATACGCCGCCGATGCATCGAAGCGCGTGTAGCCGGCAATGCGATAGCTGTTGTTCAAGTCGCCCTCGCGTTCGCCGACATGCACCGCACCGGCGCCCAGGGTCAGGCCGTACAACGGACCGGTGGCCACATGGTAAGTACTCCACAAGCTGGCGCTGACGCGCGGCACACCGCGCAGGCGATTACCGACCGGAATCACGCTGTCGCGGGTGACCTGCGCATCCAGATAGCCGGCGCCGAGAATCGTCCGCCAGTGTTGGGTGAGGTCGTCGGTGATGTCCAGCTCGACGCCACGCACGCGCTGCTGACCGGTAACCAGCACAAAGCCGCTGTTGTCCGGGTCGCTGGTGGCGACGTTGTCCTTGGTGATCTGGAATGCCGCAGCAGTGGCAAGCACGCGGTTGTCCAGCAGCGCGCTTTTCAGGCCGATCTCGTATTGGCGGCCGGTCTCCGGCGGTGCGCTGCCGGTGCGCTGCCGCCGGCAAACAGCGTAGCGCTACGCGAGCGTAGCGCTACGCGGGCGAAACGACGTCGATGTATTGGCATACAGCGACAGCTGCGGCGTGGCCTTCCACACCACGCCCACACGCGGCGAGGCGCGTCGGCCGTCTTCGCGGGTACGCGCGCCGTTATCGACGGTGGTCTGCTGCACGTCGTCCCAGCGCACGCCGGCCAGCACGTCCCAGCGCTGCCCGATGCTGATCTGTTCCTGCACGTACAACGCGGCGTAGCGCGCATCGACCTCGATCTGCCGCGCCGGCACGTAGCGGCCCGGTAGTGCGCCCTGCACCGGGTTGCTCACGCTGATGCGGGCCAAGGGCGCGCGGGCTTCGTCGGTATGGCGACGCGCATCGACGTATTCGGCGCCAGCCAGCACCTGATGGCGCAGCGGACCGGTGTCGAAACGGGCCAGCGCTTCGGTCTGCGAGGTAGTGGCGCGCACCTGCTGCTCCTGACGCACGGCGCGGCGTTGCACAAACGCACGGTCGGCGCTGAAGCCGGTGAAGTCGGCCACGTCGCGACCGCTGTCGCCGTCCTGGTGATTGAGGATCTGACGCAGCGTCAGCCACTCATTCGCGTCGTATTCGATACGGCCGCGTGCAGTGCGCGAGGTGCCGCGATTGCGCGACCACGGCTCACCGAAACTGCGCTCTGCCGGGCCACGCACCACACCGTCGATGACGACCAGATGACGACCAGACCGCGATCGCCCAGGCTGGTCTGGCGGGTGTAGTCCAGACCCAGATCGGCACGCAGCTGCGCAGTGGGCCGCCATGCCAGCGAGGGCGAGACGAAGAGGCGGTCGCCATCGGCCTGCGCAGCGCGAAAGCTGCCGGTCTGCTGCGCAGCGGCGCTGACGCGGGCAGACAGCGTGGGACTCAGCGGCCCGGTGATGCTGGACTGCACGCGGCGCAGGCCATGTTCAGCCACCTGCAGCGACGCGTTGCCGCCAAACGTGTCGTCCGGCCGCAGCGTGACCAGGTTGATCACCCCGCCGGGCTCGCCGCGCCCGTACAACACTGCCGCAGGCCCTTTGAGCACTTCCACCTGGGCGACATTGGCCAGGTCGCGCACGGTCTCGGTGAAGTTCTGCGCCGGGTTGAGCAGGATGCCGTCGACCGCATACGACGCGGCTTCGAAGCCGCAAATGACGAAGGTTTCCGAGCGATTGCCCTGGGTGCCGCCGGGCTGCACGTTGGACACATTGGCCACCACATCGACCAACCGGGTGAGTTGCTGCTCGTCGATCACCGAACGCGGCACCACCTGGATCGCCTGCGGGATGCGCTCCACCGGCGTCTGCGTGCGGGTAGCGCCGGCGGTTCTCAGATGCGCCTGCAGGCATCGCTGCGAGCATTCAGAAGGCAATCGCGCACCTCGTCATGACGCCCCGCCGGCATCGCGCCCATGCCAGGCGCAGACCCCGCCACTAGCGTCGCAATGCTGCCTGGATCTGTGGCCAGGCATGACTCCAGGCGATGCGCTCCTGCTCGAGCCGCGGCGCGGCACCGAAGTGTCCGTTGCGCAGGCGCGTATACAGCAGTTGCTCGTCCGGGGTCAGCGCCGCAAGCCGGTGGGCGCGATGCTGCCTGGGCTCGTGCCCCCACATGGCGCGTGGCGTGGACAGCAGCGTGGCCTCATCCATCAGCAGTGCCACGGTCTGCGGTGCATACGTGCGCAGCCGGTGCAGGATCGCCAACCCGTGCGTATCGATGTCGCCCCAATAGAACAGCGGAAGCGTGCGTAGCCAGTCGATGCTGCGTACGTAGTCGAGCGCATAGCCGCGTGCCATCAGCACCGCCGTGCCCGGCAAGGTTTCGCAGGCCAGGCCGGTGTCGAGATTTTCGACGATCAGCACGCGCTCGACCGGCAGCCGCAGCGCGGCCAGTTGCTGGATCGGCACGCTCAGATCGTCCAGGCCGCCGAGCTGTCGGGACAACGCCGGGTCCAGCAGCCGCAAGCGCACCCGATCCGGTGCGCTACGCAGGCCGGACAGGGTGTCGAAGCTGCGCGGCTCGGCGATGCCGCGCAGCCCGCCCAGCCAGTCGGCGATGATGCCCCGCCGCGCGTGCACCCACTTGCTGTCGATGCCGGCAATGGGCAGTTGACGCAGGAACAGGCCGCTGTCGCGGTGCCGATGCAGCCAGTCGACCACGGCGACCAGCCGGTCGATATCGGCCTGTGCGCTATCGGCGAGCAGATCGAACTGGCGCCGCAGGCGCGCAGCCAATCCCGCCGCCTCCGGCCAGTGCGCCTGTAGACCGGCGCAGCGCGCGCTGGCGCGTTGCCAGCGGTCGTGTTCCTGCAGCGCTGCGGCGGCATCGGCCGGCGTGGCGAGCACCCAGCTGTGCGGCAAGCGTTGCGGCCCCAGCTGCGACCACAGCACGTCGCGATACTCCACCCGTCCCGGTAGCGCAGTGCGCTGCCAGCTCCGCAGCCAGTCGCCGAACGCATCGAACCGGGCGCTGGCCTGTGCCTGGGTCGGTGGCTGCAGGGGAATGGGCCGTGGCGCCGCGGCGCCGATCAACCAGTCGCCGCGATGACGTTGCCACTGCCCACGCAAGGCCTGGAGTGCGGCAGGCGGCAACAGCATGCAATCGGCGCGCGCCATCAGCTCACTCCTGGTCGGCCACCGGGTCGATATCGGCCGCTGCAGATGCAGTGCGCGTGCGCTCTGGCAGCTTGAGCCTGCGCGAGGCTTCGTCGTATTCGATCAGCAACACGCCCGAGTCGTGCCGCCCGCTGATCTCCACAAAGCACGCGCCACCGATGAACGGCTCCAGCGTCATCACCGATTTCAACGGCGTGGCCACCACCATCTGGAAGCCGAAATTTTCGAAGATGTTCATCGCCAGTGCGGTGAATTCGTTGTCGGCCTTGTCGAAGGCTTCGTCCAGCACCACCGCGCAATAGCGCGGCAGTTCGCCGTCTTCGCCGCCGAGCTGATAGCGCAGCGCCGCCGCCAGGCAGGTGGTGGCCAGTTTCTGCCGCTGGCCGCCGGACTTGCCGGCGCCGCTGCGATAGATCTCCACCTGCTGGCGGGTGGCCGCATCCAGTTCCACGCCGACGAATTCCACATGCAGGCGCACGTCAAGTACCAACTCGCGCCAGCGCTTGTCTTCGCCCTCCTGCGAGCCGAGCTTGCGCACCAGCCCGCGCAGCACCGCAAATTGTTGCTCGGCCACCTCGCGCTGTTCGGTCTGGTGATGGCCGAGCACATCGCGCAGATGCTGATGGAACTCGATCACCTCCGGCAGGCGACGGTCGCTGAGTTCGATGGTGAGCAAGGTGCCGTGGTTGAACGGCACCTGCTCCAGGCTGGCGTTGACCTCGTCCAGGCGTTGGGCGATCGACTTGCGCGCTTCGGCGGTATGTCGCTGCAGCGCCAGCAGATTGTTCTTGCTCTGGCTTTGCAGCAGGTCGAAAAAACGTGCCTCGTGTTGCGGCAGGCCGTCGCGTTCGAGCCGCTGCAGGCGAGCGAGAAAATCGTCTGCGCCTTCCAGCGTCGGGCTTAAATCACCGCTGTCTTCCGGCCATTGCTGGAAGTAGCGGCGGAAACATCCGATCAACGCTTGCTGCAGGCGGGTCAGTTCGTCCTTGCTGACGCCAAGCTGGGCATCCAGACCACGCTCCAGGGTGCGGAAGCGGTCCTGCAGGTTATCCAGGCTCAACTCGCCCAAACCGAGCAAGCGCTCGGCCAGGCCTTGCTGCTGCAACGGCGTGACCAGGCGCGTATGCGCATCGGCACATTCCAGATGCTGCTTTTCCAGCCGTGCGCGTTCGACGCCCAGCGCGATCCGTTCGGTACGCACGCCCTCATACGTACGCGTGGCCTGCGCGATGTCGCCGCGTGTGCGGTCGATCGCCTCGCCCAGCGCGCGCAGGTTGGCGTCGCCTTCGCGCAGCTGTTGCAGGGTCTGGGTGATCTGGCTCAGGCGTTGCAGCGCTGCGGCCACATCGATTTCCTCCCAGCCCAGATTGACCAGGGTGTTGCGGGCCAGACGCTGCTGCCCATCGCGTTCGCGGCGCGCGCGCAGGCCGGCCACGTCGGCGTCGCAGGCCGCAATGCGTTGCGCCAGCTCCTGGCCTTCGCGCTCGAACAAGGCGAGCTTGTCGCGGTTGTTGAAGCCCAGCAGCCAGCGGCGGCGATCGCCCACGGCATGGCGGTCGTCTTTTTCGTAACGCTCGCCCGGATGCTTGACCTGGCCTTCGCGGGTGATGGCACGTTCGGCGTGGCGCAAGGCCTTGGCGCTGTCCACGCAGTCGTAATCGAAGCGCTTGCCCAGCTCGCGCCGCAACCAGGCGGCGTACGGATGATCGCGCAATTCCAGCTTGTGCAGCAGCGAGGCGCTGCCCGGGTCGCGCCCACTCAGCGCCTGCTCGTTGTTACGCACCCGGTAGTAGACCAGGCGCGTGCCCAGCTGGGTGCGATTGACCCAGTCGGCGACCTCGGCGTAATGGCGCTCGTCCACCAGCAACGATTGCGCAAAACCGTGCAGCACGCGCTCGATGGCGCCACGCCAGGCGGATGCGTCCTCGCGCACCTGGATCAACTCGCCAACGAACGGCAGCGCCGCTTCCGGCACGCCGGTGTCGGCGCTCATGCGCGCGCGCAGGCTTTGCATGGGCGCCGGAATATTGGACGGGTTGCGCGTCAGCGCGTCGATTTCGGCGCGCACCTCGGCAAAGCGCTTGGTGTCTTCGTGTTTGCCAGCCAGGCGTTCGCTGATCGCTTCGTCGAGCTGGGCGGCGGCACGCTGGCCGTTTTCCAGCGCGGCGCGCGCCTGCGCGACCTGTTCGGCAAAGCCGTGCGCGCTGTCGGCCAGCGCCTGCTCCAATGCACGGCAGGCCTGTTCGGCCTGCACCCGCTTGGCCGCGCGGCGGTCGCGCTCGGCCTGCAGCTGGGACTGTTCGCGCTCCAGCGCATCGATGCGTTCGCCACCTTGCGCGCGCCGCTGCGCCTCAAGATCGTCCAGGTGGCGGGTGTGGTTGTCTAACGCAGCGCGGCGCTGGCCTTCTTCGCCGGCAAGGCCGCGGTCTTGCACGTCCAGTTCCTGCAGGCGCGCGTCCAGCAGGGCAAGCCGGCGCTGCTCGCGGTAGGCATCGATGCCGAGCTTGAGTTCGTCCAGTTCGCTGCGCTCGCGGCGCAGCTGCATCAGCTCGGCATGGTGCGCGCGCGCGGGCAGCAGAGTCTCTACCTGGCGCCGCGCCGTCACCACCGCATGGTGTGCGCCGTCGAGTTCGGCGAAGTCGCCGACCAGGCGTTCGGCCGCATCGAAGGTCTTGGGTTCTTCGAGCATGAAGCCACGCAGGAAGGCGTTGAGATCGCCCAGGTTCTTGGCCGATTGGGTCTTGTGCAACAGGCGCAGCGCCATCTCGTTGCTGATGCCCAGCTGATGCCGGAAGCGTTCGGCGTAGCCGGCAAAGCTGTCGAAGTGATGCACATCGTGCAGCCGTTGCTTGAGCTTGCGCAGATCCAGGTCGAAGCCGGCCAGATCTTGCGCCACGTCGAAGGCGCGCTCGGCCACCATGTAGTGCTTGCGCACATCGCCGGTAGCCGCGCTGTTGCCGGCGATCCAGAACAGCCGCACCAGGCTGACCACGCGGTCCTCGCCATTGCGGTATTCCAGTACCAGGGCGGTCCAGGTGGCGCCCTTGCGCAGGTATTGCGTGGCGATCTCGCCGGACGCGCTGTCCTGCTGGTCGGCCCAGGCGCCGCGCACGTACGACACCAGATTGCGATCGCGGCCGCTGCGCTCGGCCTCGCGCGCGGCGGCGTTAAAATCGACGATGCTGGGCGGGGTGAGCAGTGCCGACATCGCATCGAGCAGCGTCGATTTGCCCGAGCCGGAGCGACCGACGAACAGGAAACCACGCTCGGCGATCGGCACTTCGGTCAAGCCGGAAAACGTGCCCCAGTTGTGCACCTGCAGGCGGCGCATGCGGAACTGCTGCACGCGCGCGTCGGGCAGATCGTTGGCAAACAGGCTGGAAGGCGCAGCAGAGGAGGTCATCGATACGGTCCGGGAAGCCAGAAAAGCGCAGGTCTGCGCTCGAACGGGTGGTGCGGTGCTAGGCGTGCGCCAGGTCCGCCTCGTCCTCGTCGCCAGCCGGGCTCTCGCGCAGCTGGCGGTAGACCTGGCCCAGGGCGGCGACATCTTCGGCCGAGAACAGCAGTTTGAGCGCGGGCGAGATTTCATAGCGTGCGTCTTCGCCACGTAGACGGGTCAGCACATGGTTGTCCTTCATCTTTTGCACCGCGGTGGCTACCCGACGCAAAAAGCCGGCGCGGTCGGTGGACAGGTTCTTTTCGTAAACGGCCAGCGCCTCGCCCAATGCCGCTTCTTCCACCACCGCGCGCACACCGCGCGCATCGGCTTCGGCCAGTTGCTGACGCAAATGCAGGAGCAGCACCGAATCGATGAAGGTCAACGGCGCCGAGCGCAGCAGCACCGGCGCTTCCAGCTCGCCGGTATCGGCCTGACGGGTGAAGGCGATACCGGCCTCACGATCGAGCACCAACTCCAGAAACACCTCGGCCAGGGCGCTGCGAATGCCAGCCTCGCTGCGCAGCAAGGCCGGCCACAGGCGGCCATGCCGTTGCGCGTCCACGCTGGGGCCGCTGAGCAACTGGCACAGCACGCGGCGCGCCTCCACCGGCAAGCGGCCGGTATCGCTGGCGAACAGGCCGGTGCTGTCTGCGCCCGGATGCTGGGGGTCGGCGATCCCGGGGGCGGTGTCGGTATCGGGATCGTGCTCAGGCCAGTTCATGGCGTTTCTCCTGGGTAAACCAGATCAGCGGGATGCGCGCGCGACGCCATTGACCATCGCTGCCGCGCCATTGCGCCACTTCCGATTGATCGGCGCTGACGATGCCATGGCGCGTGCCCAGCGACAGGTAGCCGATCACGCTACCCAGGCCCTGGGTAGCCTGACGTTGCGTCAATGCCTGCGCGATGGACAGCTGCGGCTGGGTGGCCAGCAGCTCGAACAGATCGCGTCGCAGAGTACGGAAATCGATCTCCGACTGCGCCACCAGATCGCCCACGCTGTCCAGCGAGATCGCGGCCGCCTCGTTGCGTTGGATGCTGCCATCGACCTGCTGCTGGCGCGGGTCGTGCAGGCGCCATTGCGCGAGCGACCGCAGCCGGCAGGTGGTCAGCATCAGGCTGCGGCCGATCAACCGCTGGGCCGGTAGGTGCTCGCGCAGGCTCAGCGCTTCGGCCTGCGCCTGCTTGAGCAACCGGTTGAGCCGGCGCTGTTCCAGATAGCCACGGCTCTGCACGAAACCGCGCAGGCTGCGCGCGAAATGCTGCATCACATCGTGGACCTGGCCGCCACGTTCGAGCATGGTGCCGGTGAGCCCGCGCAGGAAGCTGCGTTCGCGGCGATCGAGCTTGCGCGCGAACGTACGCGCCAGCACCGTCTCCAGCGCCGCATCCAGCTGCGCGCTCTGTTCGGCATCGTTGAGCAGCGCCCAGAACGCCTGGAAGCTGCGCCCGGCCTCGCTGTCGCCGATGACATCCACACCTTCGAACAGTTTGGTCAGCACCTCGCCGCGCTCGCCTTCGTCATCGATGATGCGTTCGCGAAATTGCCGGTTGAGCTGTTCGAAATCGTCGCGCACGCGGCGGAAGTCTTCGGTCAATTCGTCGGCCAGCGCGATCACCTGGCGGGTGCGCTCGAGCGCACGCTTGCCGTCCAGCGAGGCGACCTTGCCGGCCGACACCCGCGCGATTTCCGCATCGATCCTGTCGCGCTCGTCGCGCAACGCCGACAGGCGCGCGTCAGGGTTGGTTTCGGTCAGTGCCGCCAGCTGGGCGAGCTGCTGCATCACCAACGCCAGCCGGCTTTCGGTGGCCGTGCTGCGGCTGTGCTCCAGGCCGTCGACAAAGCGGATCGCCTGCGCGGCCTGCGTGGACAGCTCGTACTCTTCCTGCTGCGCGCCGTCGGGCAGGCGCCGTTCCAGCCAGCCTTGCGCCAGCCAGTGCGCGACATAGGCTTGCGCGGTGCGCGGCAGGTCGCGCGCCAGATGTTCGGCGTTGATGTCGTCGAGCAGGCGCTGCAGGCGCTCGTGCAGCACCGCAGCCGGCAACACGCGTTCTCCATCCAGCAAAAGCCCCTGCAACAGACCGATTACCTCCGGTGCATGGTCGGCGGCCAGCAGTTTCCACAGCGGCTCGTCGCGCAAGCTGCGGTAGCGGGCGATGCGGGCGCGCACCTTCATGCCGGTTCACCGTGGCACGGCCTCAGCGGGGTCCGGCCAATAGCGCGCTGACACGCCAATGGCAGGGTGCGCAAAACCTCTGCCCGGCCGACGGATGCGTTACGGTCTCCCACCGGGATGTTCATGCGGTCTCCCACCGTCTGCTGCACTGCCCGCATGCTTGCCTCAGCGCGTAGCGCGCGCCGGCACGGCATGCCTCAACGCTTGCCGCCCACTTCGAGGAACTGCAGGAATTCGGCGCGGGTGCGCGCGTCTTCGCGGAAGCTGCCAAGCATCTTGGAAGTCACCATGCTGACGCCGCGCTTGTGGATGCCGCGGGTGGTCATGCACTCGTGCGAGCCTTCGACCACCACGCCGACGCCGCGCGGCTGCAGCACGTCCTGGATGCACTGGGCGATCTGCGCGGTCATTTTTTCCTGCACCTGGAAGCGGCGCGCGTAGCTTTCCACCACGCGGGCCAGCTTGCTGATGCCAACCACCTTGCCGCTGGGCAGGTAGCCCACGTGCACCTTGCCGATGATCGGCGCCATATGGTGCTCGCAGTGGCTCTCGTAGGAGATGTCGCGCAGCACGATGAGCTCGTCGTAGCCGGCCACCTCTTCAAATGTGCGTTCCAGGTAGTCGCGCGGTTCTTCGCGGTAGCCGCTGAACCAGTCGCCATAGGCTTCGGCCACCCGGCGCGGGGTGTCCAGCAGGCCTTCGCGGCTGGGATCTTCGCCGGCCCAGCGCAACAAGGTGCGCACGGCGTCTTCGGCCTGGGCCTGGGTGACGGAGGAATCGGGCTGGTCGGACTGGCTCATGCGCAGGTGCACCCAAAGGGGGCGAGCATGGTACCCGAGGACGGGGCAGCGGCCCCAGTGGCGGTTGCGGCCGCTGGGCCGGGTTCAGTGACTATTGATTCATTGTTGAATTGATAGCATGCTAACTATTATGACAACTAAGGCAATCACTCCACGCGCCCGGCTCAGCTCCGGCCTGTTGGTCGCCGCCCGCCAGTGGCAGCGGCTGGCCGACCAGGCCTTTGCCGAATTCGGCCTGTCCAGCGCCTGCACCGGCCCGCTGCTGATGGTCGGCCGCTCCGGCGGCGGCATCCGCCAGGTCGCACTCGCCCAGCAACTGGGCATGGAAGGCCCGTCGCTGGTGCGGCTGCTGGACAAGCTGGCAGCCCAGGGGTTGATCCGGCGCGAGGCCGACAGCAGCGACCGCCGCGCCAACCAGTTGTGGCTCACCGACGCAGGCCAGGCGCTGGTCGGGCGCATCGAGATCCGCCTGGATGCGCTGCGCGCCGAGGTCTTCGGCGCGCTCAGCGAAGCCCAGGTGCAGACAGTGCTGACGCTGTGGGAGCAGATCGCGCAGGCGCATGTGCGGCT
Source organism: Xanthomonas sp. NCPPB 4467 (assembly GCF_041475665.2). Classification (NCBI taxonomy): domain Bacteria; kingdom Pseudomonadati; phylum Pseudomonadota; class Gammaproteobacteria; order Lysobacterales; family Lysobacteraceae; genus Xanthomonas; species Xanthomonas sp. NCPPB 4467. Next base: position 5,206,352 of record NZ_CM191260.1, read on the forward strand.
GAGTCAGCCCGACTGAGTCAGCTGTCAGGCGTCGTGCTGCGACGCCGGTTGTGACGTTCCGCAGGCCCTCGCGCGCGTGCTGCGCTGCGCCGGGCGTGGTTGTTTCCCTTTCCCAGGATGTGCCCGATGTACGGCGAATTCAGTCTCTACGGTGTGTTCGTTCCCACCTTGCTGGCGTTGATGACGCTGGCCTACCTGCTCAACAGCGCCATTGGCGCGCTGCTGACCCGCGCCGGTGCGTATCGCCATGTCTGGCACCCGGCGCTGTTCAACCTGGCGCTGTACATCGCGCTGCTGGGCGGCCTGTTTTTCCTTACCCGTTGGATGCAATCGTGAAAAAGCTGATCAAGACCGCTGGGCCGGCGCTGCTGACCCTGGCAATGGTGGTGGTAGCCGCGCTGGTGCTGCAGCAGTTGTGGCGTTACTACATGGACGCGCCGTGGACGCGCGATGCGCACGTGGGCGCCGATGTGGTGCAGGTGGCCCCCGACGTGTCCGGACTGGTGGAATCGGTGGCGGTGGACGACAACCAGGCGATCACGCGCGGCCAGCTGCTGTTTGTGGTGGACCGCGCGCGCTATGCAATTGCGCTGGAACAGGCGCAAGCCGCGCTGGCCGAGCGCCAGGCCACGCTGACCCAGTTGCGCCGCGAGATTGCACGCGACCGCAGCCTGCAGGACCTGGTGGCGGCCGAAGATGCCGAGGTGCGCCGCTCGAACGTGCAAAAGGCGCAGGCTGCGGTGGCCACCGCGCAGTCGGCGGTGGATCTGGCCCAGCTCAATCTGGAGCGCACGCAGGTGCGCAGCCCGGCCGATGGCCATGTCAGCGACCGCACCGTGCGCGTGGGCGATTACGTTAGCGCCGGGCGCCCGGTGGTGGCGGTGCTGGATACCGGTTCGTTCCGCGTCGATGGCTATTTCGAAGAAACCCGCCTGCATGGCGTGCATGCCGGCCAGCGCGTGGACGTGCGCCTGATGGGCGAGCCAGTGACCCTGCACGGGCATGTGGAAAGCATCGCTGCCGGCATCGAAGACCGCTATCGCAGCGGTAGCGCCGGCGCACTGCCCAATGTCACCCCGGCGTTCGACTGGGTGCGGCTGGCGCAGCGCATCCCGGTACGCATTGCGCTGGATCAGGTGCCCACGCACGTGCAGCTGATTGCGGGGCGTACCGCCACGGTGACGATCCTGCCCGATGCCGCACCGGCGCCGTCTGCTGGGGCTCCTGCACGTGTGCAGGCAAAGGCCGCGCCATGAAGCGCCTGCGTCTGCTCGGCCTGAGCGCGGCCGTCACGTTGCTGGCGGCGTGCAGCACGGTCGGCCCCAATTACGCACTGCCCGACCAGTCCGCCTACCAGCGGCCGGCCGCCAACGCCGCGTTTCTGGACACCGGCAACGACCAGGTGCAGCCCGGCGCGCCGCTGCCGGCACGCTGGTGGGCGCTGTACCAGGACCCGATGCTCGATGGCCTGGTCGAACAGGCGCTGCACGACAACGTCGCGTTGAAGGTCGCCAGCGCCAACCTGCGCCGTGCCGCAGCGGTGTACGAACAGGCCATGGATGCCGGCGGCTTCGATTACGAGGTGGACGCCGGCGTCAGCCGCGCGCAGGTGTCGGCCGAAGCCTTCCTGCAGGAAGAAAAGCTGCCGGTGTTCAACCTGGCCGATGGCAAGTTCGGCGTGTCGTACCAGTTCGACCTGTTCGGCAAGCTGCAACGCGGCGCCGAAGCCGCGCACGCCGATACGCAGGTGGCGCAGGCCGCGATCGATCTGGCCCGTGTCAATGTGGCCGCGCAGGTCGCCGGCAGTTATGTGGAGATCTGCCACGCCAACCACGAACTGCAGGTGGCCGAGCATTCGCTGCAATTGCAGCAGCGCAGCCGTGAGATCACCCAACGTTTGATCGCCGCCGGACGCGGCACCCCACCGGATCTGGCCCGCGCCACCGCGCAGGTGGCGATGCTGCAAGCCGCCCTGCCGCCGCTGCGCGCGCGCCGCCAGGCAGCCGGCTATCAACTGGCGGCATTGCTCGGCAAGACGCCCGGCGAAGTGCCTGCCGGTGTCGACCGCTGCGCGCATGCGCCGGCCTTGCAGCAACCCATCCCGATTGGCGATGGCCGCAGCCTGCTCGCCCGTCGCCCGGACGTGCGCCAGGCCGAGCGGCGGCTGGCCGCGGCCACCGCGCGTATCGGCGTGGCCACCGCCGAGCTGTATCCGGAGATCCGCCTGGGCGGTTCGATCGGCGCCACCGGCCTGCTGGCGGACTTCGGTGAGCCGGCCACGCATGCCTGGTCGTTCGGCCCGCTGATTTCCTGGACGCTGCCGTCCAGCGGTGCGCGTGCCCGCGTGCGCGCCACAGAAGCCGGCGCCGACGCCGCGCTGGCGCAGTTCGACAACACCGTGCTGCAGGCGCTGCGCGAGGTGCAGACCACGCTGGCGCGCTACGCGCAGGATCTGGACCGCCTGCATCTGCTGGAACAGGCACAGCAACAGGCCGAACTGGCGTCGGCGCAAAACCGCCGGCTGTATCAGGGCGGGCGCACCCCGTATCTGTCCAGCCTGGATGCCGAGCGCACCCTGGCCACCGCCGACATGACCCTGGCCACTGCGCAGGCACAGGTGTCGCAGGATCAACTCCAGCTGTTTCTGGCGCTGGGCGGCGGCTGGGACACCGACGCCCGCACCGACGCCACCGCTACCACTGCCGCGCCATGAACGCACTGCTGCGCGATCGCCAGGCCTGGCTGTTTTCGGTCAAGACCTTTGCCGCCTCGATCGCCGCGTTGTACGTGGCGCTGGCCGGCAATCTGTCGCGGCCGTACTGGGCGATGGCCACCGTCTATATCGTCTCGCAACCACTGCTCGGCCCCACCCGCGCCAAGGGCGTGTACCGCGTGCTCGGCACCGTGCTGGCCGGCGCGGCCACCTTGGTGATGCTGCCGAATCTGGTAGAAACCCCGCTACTGCTGAGCGCGGCGATGGCGTTGTGGTTGTCGGCCTGCCTGTTTCTGGCGCTGCTCAATCGCGGCCCGCGCGGCTATGCGTTTTTGCTGGCCGGCTACACCACCGCGTTTATCGGCTTTCCTGCGGTGACTGCGCCGGAAGGCATCTTCGACACCGTGGTGGCGCGCAGCGAAGAGATCGTGTTGGGCACGGTGATGGCGGTGCTGTTTGCCTCGCTGGTGTTCCCCGCTTCGGTGCGGCCGATGGTCACCGCACGCATCGGCGGTTGGATGCAGGACGCTGCGCAATGGTGCCGGCAGGTGCTGCAGCGTGGCGACTCGCACACGCCGCGTAACCGGCTGGCGGCAGACCTGGTGCAGTTCGAGGCCTTGATCGCCTTCGTGCGTCACGACGACCCACGGCATGCCAGTGCGGCGCCGGCGATGGAGCAACTGCGCGCGCGCATGCTGATGCTGCTGCCGGTGCTGTCGTCGATCGCCGACCGGCTGGATGCATTGCAGCGCGATGGGTCTGCACAGTCGCCCGCACTCAAGGCGCTGCTGGACGAGGTCGCCGGTTGGGTGGATCAGCGCGAGGACCCAGGCAGCAATGCCGATGTCGACGCGATGCGCGCACGCATCGCCGCGCTGCGCCCGGTGGTCGATCAGGACATCGAGCATCTGCTATTGGCGAGCTTGCTGCTGCGCCTGGAAGAATTGCTCGACCTCTGGCAAGACTGCCGCGCGCTGGAGCAGGCGTTGCTGCGAGGCACCGCGCCGCCGGCGGCAAGACAGCCTGCAACAGCCGAATCGATGGACGCTGCGCAAGGCGATGCCGGTGTGCGTTCGCGCCTGCGACCCTCGCTGCTGCAGCGCCTCGGCATCTCGCGGCCCCAGACCGCCGATGCGGGCGTCCCTGCCAGCAGCGCGCGCCACATCGACTTCGGCATGGCGGCGTTTTCCGCGCTCAGCGCTGGCTTTGCGCTGCTGGCGTACTGCGTGTTGTGGATCGGCATCGGTTGGGAGGGCGGCGGCAACGGCGCGATGATGGCCGCGGTCACGGCCGCGTTCTTTGCCGCGCAGGACGACCCCGCACCCAGCATGGTGTCGTTTCTGACCTGGGCGGTAGTCGCCAGCGTGGTCGCAGGTATTTACCTGTTCGGTATCTTCCCCGCGATCCACGACTTCCCGATGTTGGTGCTGCTGTTGGCGGCGGTGTTTCTGCCCATCGGCGCCTTGCTGCATCGGCCCAAGAGCATGTTGATCGCGCTGCCGCTGGTGGTGAATCTCACCGCCCTGCTCAGCCTGCAGAACACCTACAACGCCAACATCCAGAGCTTCGTCAACGCTGCCGTGGCGATGGTGCTGGGGATCGGATTCGCGGTGGTGCTCACAAAGGTGTTCCGCTCGGTCGGCGCCGAATGGAGCGCGCGTCGCCTGGTCCGCCAGGCGTGGCGCACGCTGGCCGACGCCGCCGATGGCCATGGTGCGCAGGACCGCCACCAGTTCGCCGCACGCATGCTGGATCTGCTCGGCTTGCTCGCGCCCAGGCTGGCGCTGGCGCCGGAAGGTAGCGACCTGGCATCGATGGATATGCTCAGCGAAGTACGCGTGGGCTTGAACATCTTGCAGCTGCGCAGCGCACGGCACGGCTTGCCGCCATCGAGCGTGGACGCGGTGGACACCATCCTGGCCGATGTCGCTGCGCACTATCGGCAACAGATCGCGCACAAGCGTCCGTTGCCTGCACCGGATGCCTTGCGTACGCGTCTGGATGCCTCGCTGGCGCGCGTGGGCAAGGTGACGGCGGGAACGCATCGCGATGACGCGCTGCTGGGCTTGATCGGCCTGCGTTACAGCGTGTTTGCCGAGATGGCTCAGAAGGAAGCAAATGCCAGACACCAGAAGCCTGATTTAGCCCCTCTCCCTGCGGGGCGATAAGGCACTGCCTGCGCGCCACTGGCGCGCCGTGCCTTGGAGCGCCCGCGCTGCTGGCGCGGGCCGGGGCGCGGGGCCGGAGCCCGGGTTGGGGTTGGGGTGTCCCAATGCACGACCGCAATATCGATGCTTCACCTTGGCGACGCGTGGCGACGCGTTCACCATGGCTGGCATGCTAGTCGCCTGAGGCGCCCCTCATCCGCCCTTCGGGCACCTTCTCCCGATGGGAGAAGGACAAAGCACCTCACCGCTTGCGCTGACGCATCGCCGCTTCGTCATCCAGCCAGTTGCTGCCCTTGTTGGTCAGGAAGAACATGTACACCACCAACGACACCGCGATCACCGCGGTTGCGTAGATCACGAACTCGCTCACGTGACCGGTCTTCAACGAGGCCTGATACAACAGCGGCGCGGTGCCACCAAACGCGGAGTTCGCCAGCGCATAGCCCAGGCCAACGCCCAGCGCGCGCACATGGGTGGGGAACAATTCCGCCTTCACCACCGCATTGATCGAGGTGTAGCCGGTCAGGATCACAAAGCCCACGGTGAGGATCGCAAATGCGGTCAACCAGTCGGTCTGCTTGGGTAGCTCGGTCACCAGGAACCAGGTGTACAGCACGCCGCCGATGCCGAAGAACACCAGCAAGGTCTTGCGCCCCACGATATCCGACAGCCAACCGCCCACCGGCTGCATCAGCATCAACAGCGTCAGCGCAACCAGGTTGATGATGGTGCCGGCCATCACGTCGCCACCGGCGAACGCGGTCTGGATCATCTTCGGGCCCGTCACCGAATAGGTGTAGAACGCGATGGTGCCGCCGGCCGTGATCAAGAAGCACAGCAACAGCGGGCGCCATTGATTGACGAACAGCTCGCGCATCGAGCCGGACGCCTTGGCCTTGCCGGTGCGCGAATCGGCGATGGATTCGGAGCTCAGCGATTCGTCCATGGTCTGACGCAACCAGAACACCACCAGCGCACCGATACCGCCCAGACCGAACGCCACACGCCAGCCCCATTCGGACACCTGCGAGGCATCGAAGAAGTGCAGCATCACCAGCAAGGTGGTCTGCGCCAGCACGTGCCCGCCCACCAGGGTGACGTAATGGAACGACGACAAGAACCCGCGTCGGCCTGGAATCGCCGCCTCGGACATGTAGGTCGCACTAGTGCCGTATTCGCCACCGGTCGCAAAGCCCTGCACCAGGCGCGCCAGCAACAGGATGATCGGCGCGGCAATACCGATGGTGGCCACCGTCGGCGTCACCGCGATCACGAACGAGCACAGCGCCATCATCGACACCGAGATCGTCAACGCCAGGCGCCGGCCGTAGCGGTCGGCAAAGCGACCGAAGTACCACGCACCGATCGGCCGCATCAAAAACGTCATCGCAAAGATCGCCCACACGAACATGGTGGCGTTCTTGTCCTCCTTGGAAAAGAACTGCGATTCGAAATAGGTGGCAAATACCGAGTAGACGTAGACGTCGTACCACTCGACCAGGTTGCCGGCCGATCCCTTGAGCGTATTGGACACCGAGCGGCGAAGGCTACCGGGTGCTGCGCCAGAACCGGCGGCGATCGGAGACGAGGGGGGTGCGCTCATGCGGTCAGAACCTCTTCGGTGGGGCAGCCTGGGAGTATAGGTGCGCACTTGTGTGACGCATGTAAGCATTTCGGCGCATATACACCCCGCAGATCCGGCTGCCGCGCGCCCGCTTCAGCCCGCTTTGGGCGTTGGCGCCGCAAGCGATGTGCTGTACATACCCGACCGGTCGAAACAGCACGCACGCCGCTTGCCGGAGGCGAGCATGTCGCAGGCAGTGGCAATGCGCTTGATCCGTGTGTCGGCCTTCTTGCCCGAGGTGACCCAAAAGATCCAGTCGCGCCGCTCCACCGCGGTGATGACGCCCCAGGTGGCACGTGCGTTTGGGAAGCACGGACGCTGCACCAGAAACGGACGCACCGCCGAACCGCAGCAGCAAACGCGCCTGCCCGGCGCTCAGGCAGCCGCCTCCATCCCCGCTTGTAAACTCCAGCGTCCAGGGCACACGGATCGTCCAGCGCAATCACCATGAGCAAGCATCACACCGAGACCAGTAAATTCCTCAGCTACGTCTTGCGGCATGCATCGGAATCCATCGGGCTGACGCTGGATCGCGACGGCTGGGCAGACATCGACGCGTTGATTGCGGCAGCCAATGCCCACGGCAAGGCGCTGGATGCGGAGCTGATCGGCGCGGTGGTCTCCAGCAGCGACAAGCAGCGCTTTGGGCTGTCTGCCGACGGCCTGCGCATCCGTGCAGTGCAGGGTCATTCGACGGCGAGCGTGGCGCTTGCGCACGTGGCAAAGACACCGCCGACGCTGCTGTACCACGGCACCGCCACGCGGTTTCTCGACGCGATCCTGCGCGAAGGCCTGCGCCCGGGCCAACGCCACCATGTGCATCTGTCGGCCGATCCGCAGACCGCCATGCACGTGGGCGCCCGCTATGGCACGCCGGTCTTGCTGATCGTCCAGGCCGGGCAGATGCATGACCAGGGCCTGCGGTTTTTTGAAGCCGACAATGGCGTGTGGCTCATCGACGCGGTACCGGTAGCGTTTCTGACCCAGGCCACCTGACCCGCGCAGGCCGGCAACTGCCGCTACGCGCAGCGGCATGTGGTACGGCACCACGGCAGTGCCTCGCAGCGCAGCGCACGCGCCTGCCTTCACAACCCCCATGCCGCGCGCCTTGGCAGAATGCCGGCCGCTTGTGGCCGCAGTGGCAGGGGAATAGGAGTTGGATGCATGACATGGATCATCGTGGCCACGGTCGTCATCGCCTTGCTGGTGGGGCTGCTGCTGCTCAACTTCGCCACGCCTGAGAAAAAGCTCGAGCATATTCCGAGCCATTGCTACGACGTGTCCGACCCGCAGTTCAAACGCGAGATGTCGGTGTTGCTGGGCCCTGCGATCCTGCCCGGCAACAAGATCGAGGTGCTGCAGAACGGCCACGAGATCTTTCCGGCGATGCTGGCCGCCATCCGCGCAGCGCAGCACACCATCACCTTCGAAACCTACATCTACTGGTCGGGCGAGATCGGCCGCGAGTTCAGCCAGGCGCTGTCCGGGCGCGCGCGCGCCGGCGTCAAGGTGCGCGTCACCATCGACTGGGGCGGCAGTCTGAAGATGGACCCGTCGCTGGTCGAAGAGATGACCGATGCCGGCGTAGAAGTGCACCGCTACCGCCCGCTGACCTGGTACAACCTGCACCGCGTCAACAACCGCACCCATCGCAAGTTGCTGGTGATCGATGGCCGCATCGGCTTTACCGGCGGTGTGGGCGTGGCCGATCAGTGGATGGGCGATGCGCAGGACCCGGAGCATTGGCGCGACTCGCATTACCGCATCGAAGGCCCGGTGGTGGCGCAGGTGCAGGCCGCCTTCAACGACAACTGGATCAAGACCACCGGGCGCGTGCTCAACGGCGCCGAGTATTACCCGCAGCTGGCGACAGCAGGCGACAGCGATGCGCAGCTGTTCGTGGCCTCGCCGGCCGGCGGCAGCGAGAGCATGCACCTGATGTATCTGATCGCCATTGCCGCGGCACGCACGTCCATCGATCTGGCCGCGGCGTACTTCGTGCCGGATGCGCTGATCACCCGCTCGCTGCTGGAAGCGCGCAGCCGCGGCGTCAAGATCCGCGTGCTGCTGCCGGGCAAACATATCGATGCGGTGTCGGTGCGGTTGGCGTCCAAGGCCAGCTGGGAGCCGCTGCTGCAGGCAGGCATCGCCATCCACGAATACCGGCCCACCATGCTGCACAACAAGCTGCTGATCATCGACACCTTGCTGGTGTCGGTGGGCTCGACCAACTTCGACATCCGCTCGTTCCGCCTCAACGACGAGGCCAGCCTGAATGTCTACGACGCCGCGCTGGCCGCGCGCATGACCGAAGTATTCGGACGCGACCTGCAACACGCCGAGCAGTACACGCTGGAGCGCTGGCTGGCGCGGCCGCTGCGGCAGAAGCTGGGCGAAAAGCTGGTGTTCCCGTTCCGTTCGCAGGTGTGATGCAACGTCACCGATGGCGCGCACCGCACCCGCTCACACCACTGCGGAAGCCGCGGCCTGCAACCGCAGCTGGCGCAGGCGCCACCACACCCCGCCCACATGCACCAGCGAATACAGCACCAGCGCGGCGGCAATGCCCAAGGTCAGCGGGCTGGCCTGCGACCCGGCAGCGGCCGCACCCTCGCTGAAAGCACCGGCGCCCCAGCGCCAGGCCAGCCGGCCCAGCAGCACCAGCATCAACGCCCCGCCGATCCATGGATTGGGCGTGTACCAGCCGCGGCCGTCCACCCATTCGGCATGCGTGTAACGCAGCGACACTGCGCCCAACCCGATGCCGACCGCCGTTCCCAGCGCAACGCCCAGCCGCACCTGCGGTAATCCGTAGACCGCAAACGCCAGCGCAGCCGCGGCGATGACCAGCACCGCCGCACGCACCGCAGTGCCCACCGGCTTCCACTGCTGGCGACCGAAGCTGCGGCGGATGCGCCGGTAGTAAATGAAGGCGATGGCCGCCATCGACAGGTACGGGGTAAACGGTGCGATGGCAGCAGCGGGCATGACCAATCCTGTGTGGGTGAAGTGACCGCTGCAGGATGAAACCCGCCGGCACCGCGAACAAGGTGCCAAGCGTCACTTTCTGCAGCCGGCGGCGTGTCTGGCGGCGGCAAGCCTCTTGGTGCGTCGCCCTCCCGACCGCCGCTGCCATCGCCTCCGGTGAACGACGCGCACGCGCGCCAGCCATTGCCACACGCGGATCAAGGCCGCGGCGGTAGACTTGCCGGCAGTACTCCCCCACCGCAGTGCCATGTCCGCCATCAAGCACCACGCCCAGACGCTGATCGATACGCTGCCCGACACGGCAGGCTGGCAGGACGTGGTGCGCGTCGTGGGGGCGGCCAGCTTCCAGGCCGCGGTGCTGGACGGGATTGCCGCAGCCGACCAGGGCGCCATCACCGCACCGGCCCAGGTCACCGCACTGTTCGCCAGATGGGGCGTTGATGTTGCGGCGTGACTGGACCGTCCCGGCCGCCAAGCAGCTCGCCCACGCCCAGGATCACTACCACGCGCTCAACCCGACCATTGCCGCGGCGATGGCGCGGCAGGTGCTCGAGGCCACCCGCACCCTGGCCGAGCAGCCCGGGCGTGGCCACGCCGGCCGCGTGCCCGGTACCCGCGAGTGGGTGGTCAAGCACACGCCCTACGTGCTGGTTTACCGCGTGCGCGACGACGCGCTGCAGCTGCTGCACGTCCATCTGGACCCCAGCGACTGGCTGCCCCGCAGCGAACCGCTGATCGAACGTATCGAGCCGTGGATCGCCGCGCTGATCAGCGCGCTGCTGCATGTGCTGATGCTGCTGATCCTGCTGTCCGCCTCCACCCCCAGCATGACCCCGCCGCAAGGCTCGGCCAGCGGTGGCCGCACCAAGGTGGATTTTGTCGGCGACACCGATCAGTCGCAGCAACCCGTGCCCTCGCCGACGCCCACACCGCCCTCGCAGACCCCTGCGCCGGTGCAGCCGCCGCCGGCCGCCTCGCCGCTGCAATCCACGCTGGTGCAGAACGCCAAAAACCCGGTGCCGCCGCAAGGCAACACCCGCCGCGGCAGCCTGGCCGAGCAGCGCCGTGCACAACCGGTGCAACGCCCCACCCCGCCGCAACCGCCGGCCGAACCGTCATCGCCGCCGCAGCGCCGCCCCGAAACCTGGACCGGCCGCCCACCGGGCATGCTCGACGAACCGGCCGATGCCGCCGAAGACGGCAGCGCCAACACGCCCACCATCAGCGAAGGCCGCCGCCGCGACCGCAGCAACGCCCAGCCCAGCATGGATATCGGCGGCTTCCAGGTTTATTACGACGTGCGCAGCGAAACCCAGCTGCGCGCGTGGAAGGAACAGGGCATGCAGGAGATCGCCATCATCCTGCCCGGCACCCAGCAACGCATGGTCTGCCCGCTGGATGTCGCGCTCAAACGCGGCTCCAGCAAATGCCGCCTGCTGCCGCCGGATTCGCCGGAATTGAAGAACATCGGCGACGCCCGCGAGGTCATCAACATGATGGAGGTCTACCGCCAGGGCGAACCGGTCTGGCGCGGGCCGGGGCCGTATCGGTAAGCGGTGGGTCTGGGTTGGGCCGGATTCCACTTACCTGCTAGTGCGGGAATGACTACATCGATAACCGGCGTGTTGGCGTTGCCTGAGTGCTTGCACTTCTCTAAAGTGCAAGCACCCTGATGTCATCGGGAGGGCAACATGCCTTCTTTCACCGTCCGCAATATCCCCGAGGAAGTGCATCGCGCAATCCGCGCGCGGGCCGCACTGCACGGCCGCAGCACCGAGGCGGAGATCCGCGCAATCCTTGCGTCGGCGGCCAAACCCGCAGACCGGGTCAAACTCGGCTCCCTGCTGGTGGATATCGGCCGCGACGCTGGCCTGACAGCAAAACAGGCAGACGCGTTCGACTCGTTGCGCGACAGGGCCGCGATCAAGCCAATCGGTCTGAAGTGATCCTGATCGATACCAATGTCATCTCCGAACTTTGGCGGCCTCAGCCCAACCCGAAGGTCATCGCCTGGATCGATGCGCAGGCGGTTGAGACGCTGTTACTGTCGGTCGTGACGGTGGCTGAACTACGTTTTGGTATTGCGGTGATGACCAAGGGCCGCAAGCGATCCACGTTGCATGCAAGATTGGAAAGCGATGTATTGCCGCTGTTCAACGGGCGCCTGCTGGCGTTCGACCTGGACGCATCGCACGCATTCGCGACACTCGCATCGAAAGCCAGAACCGTAGGACTCACACTCGGGCGCGCCGACGCTTACATCGCTGCAACGGCAGCCGCGCAAGGCTTGGCCGTTGCCACGCGCGACACGGCACCGTTCGCGGCGATGGGGTTGGACGTCATCAACCCGTGGAATTGATCTGGAGCGTGCGGTGATACACCGTCATTCCGGCACCGATCTCTAACGCACTGCTTTGAAAGCAGCGACCGCACGAGCCGAAGCTGTCTTCGGCTCGTGCGTCGATTACCTGGCGGTCGCAGACATCAGCTCCCCTGGTCTTTTCCCAGCTTGGTCCCCAGTGCTCCCTTGAACGGCGCCGGATTGCTGGTCACCAGACAGTTGTAGGTTTTGTCGCTGTTGAGCACCAGCACGGACGACTGCGGCCCCTTGAAATTCAGCCCGGTCGAAAACAGCACATAGGTATTGGGCAACGCGCTCGGGCGAAACGCACCGAAGGCATATTCGCCAGACAAGCCCAACGGGGACAGCGGCACCGTCAGCATCAGCGGCTGTGTCGCGACGGGTGAGGGAAGCGACGACGAGGCGGTCATGATCATGGACTGCGCATCGATGGAATACTTGGTGGTGACCACCACGCCCAGGTATTTGGAACTCGGCGCCGCAACCTGCTTGCGACATGCGGCAATGTCTTCCGGCTTCTTGTCTTCCTGCCCGCTCTGCAGCGTGGCGAAGACATGGCTCAAGGTAACCCGCTCGGTGTTGCTGACCGGGGCCGCAATAGTCGATTCCATGCACACCGCCGTCGTCAGCAGTAATGCACTGCATGCGACGAGTTGGCGAGAAAGGCTGAGTGTTTGATGCATGTCGAAAACTCCTGAGTCTGAAGCGGGTTAATGGCACTGGACGCGCATTGGCGGCGTTGCCTGGCATGACGAACATGTTCATCCCGACGTTTCCTGCGCATCCCGCACAAGTGACATGTCTCACTCAGCCATCCAAACAAAAACCGTCGGTTTACGTTCTCGCTTGATTCCAATCTCGATCTCACGATTCTCGCCAACGCATGCTCTAACGAATATGTCACTCGGCACGCTGAGAAACGCTTGATATAGCGATCTTGGAGAGCGGTCGTTTCACAACCCGACAAATCGTCTCATTCACTTCGATGCGTGATGCATCGCCTATTTTCAACCCGACAGAAGGTCGGATCTGTTCTCAATCTCAGTGATCGACCGATACTGAAAATCCACGGCCGTAGCAATGGAATCACTGCACGGCGCAACCTGCGTACACACCAGTCAGGCCACCCGGTTACTGACGCTGGCCAGCGCGGCCGGACAGGGTCACAGGGCAGGCAGATCGGATCCGTTGACCTGACATCGCACCAAGAGCCCGCAGCCCGCTGCAAACTGGCTACAGTCTGCGCAGGGTTGCCACGCCCACTCCATCCATCTGCGTCTCAAAGGATCCGCATGTCCCTGCATCGTCTTGCACCTCGCCTTGGGCTGGCCGTTGGCCTGCTGTGCGCCTGCGCCGCGCACGCCGCCGAGTCGGAGGCCGCGCATCGCCTGCTGCGCGTCACCCTGGGCGGCGCCACCGACCAGCCCGTCTCCGGGCGGCTGCTGGTGTTCGCCACCCTGGCTAAGGACGCGCAGGCGCAGGCCAAGGACGGCAAGGTGGAGGCGGTGGATACCAACCCGTTCCGTCCCAGTGCCACCGCGGTGGCAGCGCAGGAAGTCGCCGGGCTTGCGCCGGGGGCCAGCGTGCAGATCGATCTGGACAACATCGCCTACCCGAACGGGTTTTCTGCGCTGCCGGCCGGTGCCTATCTGTTCCAGGCCGTGCTGGACGCGGACCACAGCTATGGCTACAGCGGCCGCGATGGCGGCGATCTGCTGAGCGCGGTGACGCCGGTCACCCTGGGCAAAGGCGCAGCGCTGCCGGCACTGACGCTGAGCACACAGCTGCCTGTCTCCGACGACCCGTGGCAGGTGTCGCCACGCGCACCGCAGGCTGTGCGCGACGCCGTGCCCGAGGCCAAGCTGCACACCACCGATGCCTCGATGGTCAGCCCGTCGCTGAGTGCGTTCTGGGGCCGGCCGGTCTCGCTGCGCGCACGCGTGCTCACCCCACCCGGCTATGACGCCAAGGCCCGCACGCGCTACCCCACCGTGTATGTCACCCACGGCTTCGGCGGCAACTACAACCGCTTTGCCGGCAGCATCGCCGCCACCTGGAGCGCGATGGCGGCCAAGCAGATGCCGCCGATGATCTGGGTGTTCCTGGATCAGGCCACGCCCACCGGCACCCACGAGTTCGCCGACTCGGTCAACAACGGCCCCTGGGGCACCGCGCTGACCGAAGAGCTGCTCCCGGCGCTGGAGCGCCAGTACAAGATGGACGGCAAGGCCAGCGGCCGGTTCTTGACCGGGCACTCGTCCGGCGGCTGGGCCACGCTGTGGCTGCAGACGCGCTACCCCAAACTGTTCGGCGGCACCTGGTCCACCTCGCCCGATTCCAGCGACTTCCGCGACTTCACCGGCCCGGATCTGTACGCGCCCAATGCCAACGTCTACCGGCGCCCCGACGGCAGCCAGTTCCCGCTGGTCCGCGATGGGGGCAAGGTGGTGGCCGAGCTGGAAACCTTCGCCAAGCTCGAACGCGTGCTCGGCCCGTACGGCGGCCAGCTCACCTCATTCGAATGGGTGTTCTCCCCGCGCGGCGCCGACGGCCGCCCGGTGCCGATGTTCGACCGCGACACCGGCAAGGTCGACCCGGCCGTGGCAGCCTACTGGCGCACGCATTACGACATTGCCGCCCGCGTGGCCGCGCAATGGCCCACGCTCAAGCCGGACCTGGACGGCAAGATTCACCTGATTGTCGGCACCGCCGACACGTTCTACCTGGACGGCGCGGCGCATAAGTTCCAGTCGGTGCTGGACGGCCTGGGCGCCAAGAGCGACTTCCGCTATCTGGAAGGCCGCAGCCACTTCGACCTGTACAAGGAAGGCGACGACGGCAACGCCCTGATGAAGAAGATCGCCGCGGAAATGTACGCAGTGGCGCGACCGAAGCAGTAAGTGCGCCCACGCACTGCCGGGGCCGCCGCGTGGCGTCCCGGCGGTGTGCGTGAGGGGTTTCGCGCGGTTGATTAACGCGATATCTGCGCCTGCGGTGCAACACCGCACGGCCCAGCAGCGCGCTCGTGCAACCGCATGCAGGGCTGCTGTGTGCAGCAACGCAGCTGCGCATCGCGATACCTGCGCCAACGTGCAGCGCACGACGCGCAAGATGCCTGGCACTGACCACACCGCGCACTGACGACACCGCGTGCATCGTCGCCTTACCACTGAGAGCGGCTAACAACACGTATCCAGCAGTCGTCAGGTGACTCCGGACGATGCACCCATCACCGGTGTGCACGCGCGCACCGCGCACCGGCCACGCCTGCCTGGCGATGGGTACAGTCGGTTTGTTCGCTGCTCACGCCGAGCGCTTGGGCAGCTCCCACTCCATCTGCTGGCGCAATACCAGCAGCAGCACCTTGAGGCTGCCGGAGCGGACCAATGCGGCGGGGGTCTGGCCATCCAGCGCGTTCATCGGCTCGCGAAACCAGCGGATCAGCGCCTCGTTATTGCCACCGTGCAGTGCCCAGGCGTGGCACACGATCTCGCCCAGCGCCTCGATCCCGGCACCGCCCAGCAACTTGAGATGCTCCTGGCTGAATTTGAACAGCGACAGCACCAGCTCGGCGTCGGCGGCCTTGCCGTGATCGACTGCCATCTGCGCGCTGTGCGCGGTGCTGTAGCTGGACGGCTGCGCGCGCAGGGCTTCGGCCCGGCGCATGCCAATGAGCAATGAGTCAATCAGGTCGGCGCGTTCCACGGTGCAGTCCGGCAGTGTCTAGCGCGCACGCTAACGGTGCGGCTGACCGCGCTCAATCAGGAGTCTCCCGACAGCCGCGGCCTCAGTCAGCCGGCATTGCCATCGGCAGTCTTTAACAACCTCCTTGCTAGCATCTGGGCGCGTTGCTGGCGGCACCGGGTGACCCGGGCCGTCGTTTCTGGAGTGTCATTTCATGAGGAGTCGCCGATGAACTGGAAGTCCGCCGTTGCCCTGCTTGCCCTGTCCACCACCGCCGTGCCGGCGTTGGCGCAATCCGACCGGCAAGTCGCCGAAGACATGATCACCCGCTCGGCCAATGTCTGCCCCGGCCACAGCACCGAGCGCACCAGCCCCACCGTCAAGGCCGTGCCTGTCGGCGCGCTGCGCGTGATGCTGGAGCGTGGCCTGGTGATGTGCCCCGACCGCCGCCTGGATGCCACCGCTCCGGCCGTGTTCTACGGGCGCCTGGGCGTGTTCGCCTGGAACCCGGAAGTGCCCGCCGGCAAGACCGTGATCGTCAAGCAGATCGACACCATGACCCGCAAGGACGACTACCCGGTCGAAACGCTGGTGTGGGACGCCAAGGGCACCGCACTCAAGCAGCAGACCGTGCCGATGTTCGAACCACGGCCGGGTGCGGCGGTGTTGTACAAGGTGCGTTGAGGCCATCCGGCGCTACGCGCCGGAACCGTTTCAGCCGGCATCCCGAGCGATGCCTGCACCCGTCGGGGCCGCATGCACGCGCGCGCCCCGGCATCTGATATCTGCACTACGGCTTGCTACCGCGCCCTAGCGATACCCGCACTGCGCAATCATCGCTAAGCCGCTGCGCGTGGATCTGGTCGACGACCACGCGCACCGCGCGTGCGGCATTGAAAATGTTCTCGCCCAGCACCGACAGGCTGGTGGCATCCAGTGGATGGCCGCTGCACACCGCCACCATGTCGCTCTGCGCGGTGATCGTGCGCAGCAGCGTGTGGAACTGGTCGATCTGCGCGACGGTGACACCGAAGGTGAAGGGCTCTTGCTGCGTCCGTAGCGTGGCGGTTTTGCGGGTTTTCGAAGTCGTCATGGCATCCGTCCTCGACGTGAGCGGACAAGATGTCCGCATGCCAAATTTATCCCTTTTTCAGATATTTGAAAAGGGGATATAGCTTCAGTGCGGCCCATCAACGTTGCCGCCATGCCAATCAAGTCGATCCACAAAGACCATTACGACATTCTGCTACAGCAACTGCGCGAGCTTCGCCTCTCCGCTGGGTTGACGCAGGTTGCCTTGAGCACAGCACTTGAGCGTCCACAGTCGTATGTGAGTGACGTCGAGCGAGGCAGTCGCCGGATGGATCTTCTCCAGTTACGCGACTTCTGCAACGCCTGCGGAACCTCACTGACGAAGTTCGTTAGCGATTTCGAGAAGGAACTGAAATAACGCATCGAACCAGCGCTTGTTGGGTCACTCATGACTGTTCGGCGCGACCGTCGCGGTGAAGTGTCTCGGCTCGCCCGTGATCGGGTCATCGAATGCCAGCGTCTGCGCGAACAGCTGCAACGGCCGCTCGGGATCATCGGGCCGCTGATCTTCCAGATCGGGATAGAAGCGGTCATGCAGGATCGGCGCGCCCAGCGCGGCCATATGAACGCGTAACTGATGCTTGCGCCCGGTGACCGGCTCCAACCGGTACGTCCACGTGTCGGCGCCGCGCGCAACCACATCGATCAGCGTCTCGCTGTTCGGTTCGCCCACGCACTCGCGCATGCGAAAGAACGGCTCGCCCGGCTCAAGTCGGCTGCGATGCACATACGGAAACATCAGCCCCGGCAGCGGCGGCGCCACCGCCAGATAGTGCTTACGGATGCGTCGCTCGCGGAACAGCGCCTGGTAGATCCCGCGTGTCGCCGGGTTGGCCGAGAACAGCACCAGCCCAGCGGTATCGCGGTCGATACGGTGCAGCGGCACCAACGCGGGGTTATCGAAGCGGCGCACTAATCGCGTCAGCAGCGTCGCGCGCACATAGGCACCAGCTGGCATCACGGGCAGGAAGTGCGGCTTGCAGGCAACCACCAAGTGCGAATCGACATGTACTATCGCTTCCGCTAGCGGTATGGCTGGCTCGTCCACTACTTCGCGAAAATAGTGGATGTCGGCGCCAGGCCGACATGGTGTCGATGTGTTGAGCGCATAGCCATTCGCATCCAGCACACGACTCCGCACAAAGCGATCACGCCAGGTACCAACATCCACACGTGGGAAGCAGGCACACAGCGCTTCGAACACCGTTTCCCATGGCCCCGACGGGAGCTGAAAGCGGCTAGCCCGGCTGCCGTCTTGTGCAAAGCGAACTATAGACATCGATAGGATCGAGTTGACTGGAGAGCCTAGATCGTAGCGCCCGGTGTATCACAGTCCTAATACCGAGCTGAATTATCAGCAGATCTCGCTAATCCATCGGTCAGGCCAGCGCTAGCGACGTGCACCGGTCCAGCCAAGCCACTTTTATCAACTCAACTTCACAGCCGAGCCAGCTTTGCAAAAAATTCCGTGGCAAATCCACTAAGAAAAAGGTAAAAGACAGTTGCTATATGCTCCGCCAGTGAGGCGAAGCAAGCTTACTCACACGGGGGGTGGTCGTGTCGAGCTACATCTTTGTTTCACCGGGCTCTGATCCTGGGATGGGGCGTCCGCTAGCTGATCCAATTCTTAGAACTACTGCTGGTGCGCGTTCTACTATGGGAACTTGCCGGCCCGACTTACGTAAACGGGTGCAATTAGGAGACACTATCTTCGTGGTCAGTGGCAGCATGGGAAAGAATGTACAGCAGTATGTGATCGGGGGACTTGAAATCCAAGACAAGTTGGCAAGCCAGATTTCAGCCTTCAATCAATTTCCCGAAAATCGACTTCAATTCAATGAAGCCGGTCAACGACTTGGCAACATCATCGTCACTGAGGATGGTCGCCATCACCCACAAGACCGCCATTCCAATTTTGAAACTAGAATCAAAAATTATTTAGTAGGCTCAACTTCTGTGTTACTGGAAACGCCAAGAGAAGTTGAGTTAGGACGTGAGCGATCGGTTGACATTTTGGCTCGAATATTCGAAAAATCCCGCGCAGACCGTATACAGCAAGTTATTGGGCGGATGCGAAAACTAAGTGACGATCAGGCAGGAAGACTCAAGGAAGCACTGGAAGAACTTAAAAGAGAAGCCAGAAGATAATGAACTTGGCTCAGCACATTGCCGGCCGAAATTTAACGACGGGCGATGTTGCTCGAAAAACCTCTATCCCATTATCCCGCGTTGAGAAAATAGTTGCAGGAGATGAGCCATCACTGGCAGAAGTCAAGAAAATCTCAAGGGCAATCCATGTTCCTATTGGCAATCTCCTATATGATAAAGCAGGCAACCGAGCAGAGCCTCCTTATCGGGTCTTACTAAGAAGAACATTAGATCAGAGGGGTGAAGACGTCGAGTCATCTCTTGAGATCGTTTCAAGTCAAATCGCGGATATTTTAGATGTTACGCGTGACTTAAAGAAAAACATCGAATGGCTGAGCATATTTCGAGGCCTTCTTCCGCGGGTTGAACAAGCTGAAGAGTTCTCTTCCATATTCAGGCGCGCATTTGCTCAGCTCGATGATCAAGAACCATTCCTATTTCTTCCTCAAACGCTAGAAGAACTGGGTGTTTTGGTTTGCTATGGACGTGACATAAAGATCGATGGTGTTTCGGCAATCATTGAAGGTCGGGCCATTATCTTGTTGGGAGCACGGACTTTTAAACCAAGAATGCTTTTTACTCTTGCTCACGAAGTTGGCCATCTAGTAGCACGTCATGATTTACGCAATCAAGATTTTGCGCAGCTGGATCAGCATGTTGGGCACATTGATGGCACGCAAAATAAGGATGAGGAGCGCTTCGCTGACGCATTTGCTACTGCTGTTTTGATGCCTAAGAAGGGATTTCTTATTAGCCTTCAACACATACGGCAGCACTATGGCGCCCATGGGGCTCTGGGAGACATTGAGATCATGACTCTCGCACGATTCTTCGGCGTAAGCTTTGAAGTGGCAGCCAGGCGCTGTGAAACGTTTGGGCTGTTAGAGCCAAGCGGTGCGCGTGCGCTTTATCAAGCGATAGTTGCAAAGCATAAAAACCCGGAGCGCCGTGCTGACGAGCTGGAGCTTCAGCCGCGCGCTCCTATAGTAATAGAGACGTCATCTTTCCTTCTGGCAGAAGCTTGTAGGCAAATTCAACAGGAAGAACTCTCAACAGGAAGAGCAGCAGAACTTCTCAACGTTCCGGTGTCTCGGCTTTTCGCAGCAAACGTTAAGACATAGGCGTGATCGTTCTACTTGATGCATCCACGCTGATCAACCTCGCCAATGGCGAGGTACTGGCCCTCATCTTGAAGCTCGAAGACATAGATTTTCATATCAGCTCCTTTGTAAGAAATGAGTCGAGCTCTATTGTTGAGGTTATCGAGAAGCTTTTGCAGAGCAATCACCTAACGACTTCCTCTGATGATTTGATTTCTTTAGGTGCGTTCCGTGACGGTAAAGTCGGCATGGGCCTTGGTGACGGTGAGACAGAGTGCATTTTGATAGCAGAAGCACTTGGCTGTTTGATCGCCTGTGATGATGGAAGGGCTAGAAAAAAGGCCGTCAGCAGACTCGGCGATGAAAGTCGCGTCACAGGCTCGATAGGCTTACTAACCATCGCCTGCCGAAGAAAACTCATAACACCCGAACAGGCACAAGCAGCTGTGACGAAAATGAGGGAGTGCGGTGGCTATCTTCCTGATGTGAAGTCGGACTATTTCGCAAAATAGCTAAATTTTTTCTGGGCGTAACCCAAGAGTGTCATTTCGCAATACACGGCTGGTGTATTCCGCCAAATATTGGCGTACAGCGACGAAAGGATTTGAGATTACTTTTTTTATCTGACTACGGCTTTGAAATACGCTGCTGCATTTGTGGCATTGATGATCAATATGCGGAGTGTAGGCCCATACTCCAATGTCAAAGTGCGGCGTGAGGCAGGCTGGACAAGTTAGCGCGACAACTCTTCCGCCTAGATGTGGCATTGCACTCTGCGCCATGTAATAGCGGATTTGGTCTGGATCGAGCTCAACTCCATCTATGGTGACTGACTCAAAGGTGTCGTCAACCTTCGGCTCAATCTCTCCTTCTTCGCTTAGAGCATGAAGGTGAATGCCTGTTTCCTCTGGATTTTCTGATGTCCATAAGATCGCAGGGTTTGATCCCCAGATCTGCAAGCCGCCTGGAAATTGGGCTTGCGATATGTTGATTTTTCTGGGCGCTGAAATTTGTTTTCTCGGACAATTTTCAATTGTCGACTTCAGCTTTGCGAGAGGATTGCCGATGCCTGCATAGGTGTCTGAGAACTGTCTACCACAACCATGGCACTGATGCTTACGATGAAGATGAACAGCAAACCAGTCTCTGTCTAGGTGTTCAAACCCACAATGTGTGCAAATTACAGTGGCGGTTGTTAAGCCGAATACACTTGAAATCATGTAGTTAATGGCATCGATCTCATCAACAACGAACCAGCCGGAAGAAATTAGATCTGCGGAAAATGGGATACGTAGCCTACGGTAGGTTTTATCTATATATTTAATGGACTGACCGTCTAGTTTTCGGGCATGAACATGGATTCCACGATCCGTCGGAAGGGTGGTCGTGTCATAAACTGCCGGAACAGAACCCCACAGAGCTATTCCACCCTGAAAGCTCTTGTAATCAAGATCTAAAGACTCAGTCGGCAATATTGGCGCATCATGCGCAGCGACGCATGCTTCGGCGGCGATGCCATATTTCGCTGTCGCGTTAGCGTGATGGGAAACGCACCAGAATCGGCTTCCACCATCCCGCCGCTTACCGACATAAATGATCTCGCAAACCATGCCGCCCCCCGTGTTTGGCAGTCAATCGGAAGATTAACGCGTCCTTTTGTTATCACACTAAAAAATCAAAGACAAGAGGATGCGACCAGAAATAACTTCGCTAAGGGGTATAACGCTCCTTATTTGAGAAAAATTAGCAGTAGGCGGTTGAAGTCACTCGCTAACGCTGCCGCTCGCTTAACTCAGCAGGCATTTCGCACGCTCGTGCTCGTTTATTTTCTGTGACACGTAAATAAGTAGAGCCAGGCGCACCTTCCCATAAAGTAGAAGAGGCCTTGACCTCCCATACATCCCCCACCCGCCATCCTCGCCTCCAGCCTCAACTGGAGAACGCACGATGATGAAGTGGATGGGTACCGCGCTGGCCGCGGCGTTGCTGGTGACCGGGTGCGCCAAGGTGGAGGGCGAAAAGTTCGTTGGCCACTGGGTCAACGTGCAGACGCAGGAAGAGACGATGGACATCGCGCGCAATGGCGAGACCTTCATGGTCCGCAGCACCACGCCGAAGTTCTTCAGCCGCAAGCCCAAGACCGAGAGCTACCCGGCCGTTTACAAGGACGGGGCGCTGCAGGTCACCAACGATGGCGAGACGGTGAACTTCGCCATCGATGAGACCAACGGCCACCTCAACACCGGTGGCGAGCAGTACCAGCGCGTGCCGACCAAGTAAGGACGCCGCTGTGGCCAGCGCCCGCGTGCTGACCTTCACCGTCGCACGCGGGCGT
This sequence comes from Xanthomonas sp. NCPPB 4467, assembly GCF_041475665.2. Classification (NCBI taxonomy): domain Bacteria; kingdom Pseudomonadati; phylum Pseudomonadota; class Gammaproteobacteria; order Lysobacterales; family Lysobacteraceae; genus Xanthomonas; species Xanthomonas sp. NCPPB 4467. Next base: position 5,228,566 of record NZ_CM191260.1, read on the forward strand.
TTTGCATTTTTTAGCCCTGCCGGTTTGTCGATATCTTTGCAAGCACGTCCGCGAACGCTCTCAACGCGTCATCGTTGGCCCAGGCGGAGTGACTGTCTGTTGCGATTGCTCAAGCGCTTGCTGCTGCTCTCGCACCTGCGATTGAGCTTGATTGATCGATTGCACGCGTTCGAACGATTGGTTTTCAGGTGTTTGCACCGCCTGCATAGTGGCCATGTCGGCACGAAGGTGCGCTGGGTCGCTCCGGACACCCTGAACCAGAAACACCTTTTCTCCGGCCGCGAGCTTGTCTGTTGGGTTATTGAGCAGCACATGGTCCACACGCGTCAGGCCTTCTTCCTTTGCTAGCACGAGCAGGCTGGCCGTCATGCGCTGACTCGATGCATCCCACTCCCGGCCATGTTGCGCATCGAGCTTTTCCACGCCACCTTTGATCTGTTGGTACAGCGCGTGATCTGCGTGATCTTGCTGCGTTGGCAGAGATGGCCTTGCCGACAATGGCGCTTGTGAATCACGGCTCGGCAAGTCCTGTTTCACATCGTTGACGAGGCTATCCGTAGCAGACCCTGGCTCCGGCCTACCGTGTTTGCGCTGCAGTGGTGCGATGTGCTTGTCGTAATAGTCCCCGTAATACTGCTCGTACGTCTTACTCGGCCCAACGGAAGGCTGCTCAGTCTTGAATGCCTGGGCAATCTGATTCAACGCTGCATCACGCGTGATTTGGCCTGCCATCTGCTGATCAGCAATTGCTTCGTACTGCTTTGGTCTCGTACCGCTGCCAGCGATACCGATATCGGGACCTTGATGATTCAGAATCTCACGCCGGACCAATGCATTACTGAGTGTTGCGGCAGCTTCGCCGCGCAGCATGTTGGTGACATACGCATGTTTGGAGGAATGATCAGGCTGCTCGGTAAACCGATGGTGTCCAATTTCATGGGAGAGCGAACGTGCGATGCGCGCACCTTGCCCGATTGCATTTTCGTCAATGACCACTTGCGTGCGGGGAACCAGATAAGTTCCGGCACCAGCGGCTCCCCAGACAACACCGACATTATCTCGATTGAGCTGCGCAAGACCTGCTTGAAGTGTGGGCGACTGTTGCAGAAAAGGTATCACCGCGGGATCTGATAGGGGCGAGGGCGGCTTCACGGCCGCGGTCGATGGCGTGGATTGCTGTGGCTGGGGATATTTCGACTCGTCGGTGTTTTTCATCATGCACTCCTTTGCAGGGGTCCAGCTAAGCAACTTACTGCTTGCTGATTGTAATAAAGCTCAGGTTGGCCTGATCTTTAGTCAGCCCAAGGATGACGGTTACCTGTCCCCTCTGAAGCGACCAATAGGCGCTCGAACCCGCTGCGTCTGGCCGCGGCGGGTAGAGCAGCGCATCTGGCCAAGGCACATCCTCGAGCGCCGGGCCAGGCGCAGAAAAGTCGAGCAACAGCGTCGCATGCGAAGGGGCGTCCTGCGTGCTACGGAGCTCGATATGCTGCAAGGCCGCACCGGCCAGCGCACCACCCTGACCAACACGCACCACCATCGCTTCTTGCGATTGACGAGGGCCAAATTGTGTTTGAAGCTGGGCGCTGAGTGCTGCGACATCTTGGAAATCGGTGCCGATCAAACGATCCACATCTTGCTTGAGGCGTTCCGTCACGTCTTTGCTCCTGGTTTCAATGGGGGGCTTGGTAGCTGCTACAGCTGAGTGACTGTGTGGAGTGCTAGAAACACATCCCGCATGGAGGGTGCACGCCAATAGCCCAAGCGGCAACCAGATTGCTCGCGGGAAGGCTGCATGTCCCCAGCCAAATGGCAGACCATGTGATCCCCGAATGCGAAGCGCCATTGTCTTTATCCCGCGCTAGAACTGTCGTGGAAATCTAGCACGGCAATACCCACCTGGAATAACCAAAGCGCTGCCGCCAACGGCGGCAGTATGTCGGGAGGTTCGAACTTTTTACGGTCTTCAGACGTTGCACGGTATCGTTTGTATCGGCAGCTCCAACGCCCAACGGCGAAATGATCCTCGCTTGCGCGAATCGCGTTACCGGCCGTCGATGGCGCTTGCACCCGGGCTTCATGGGGTGGGATGCGCCGGATCAGGCTGAGCATTCGTGCCGGACCAGCTCACTTTTGGATCCGTCACCGATACGCCTTAACCCTTTCTACATTCCCCACCCGCCATCCTCGCCGCAGACTCAACTGGAGAAGGCACGATGATGAAGTGGATGGGCACCGCGCTGGCCGCGGCACTGCTGGTGAGCGGTTGCGCCAAGGTGGAGGGCGAGAAGTTCGTCGGCCACTGGGTCAACGTGCAGACGCAGGAAGAGACGATGGACATTGAGCGCAATGGCGAGACCTTCATGGTCCGCAGCACCACGCCGAAGTTCTTCAGCCGCAAGCCCAAGACCGAGAGCTACCCGGCCGTTTACAAGGACGGGGCGCTGCAGGTCACCAACGATGGCGAGACGGTGAACTTCGCCATCGATGAGACCAACGGCCACCTCAACACCGGTGGCGAGCAGTACCAGCGCGTGCCGACCAAGTAAGTCCTTTGCCGCCAGCGCCCGCGTGCAGACGTTAACCGTCGCACGCGGGCGTTTTGCGTTCTGGGGCTGCCGGCGGCTGCGAGGGCTGCCGGCGCGGCTCCTTGAAAATGCTACGCCTGACACGCCGCTCGTCCCCCGGCCTCGCTCCCCCCTCCCATTCCAGGGCGCACAAGCCGTAAAGTGCGCAGGCACGCCAGGGTCATGGCGCTGCCCGACCGATCAATCCAGCAACTACGAGGGTGTCATGAGCAAGGGGATGGACCAGAAGAAGAGCCAGAAGAAAGAGCCGACCAAGACGCTGAAAGAAAAGCGCGCGGCCAAGCAGGAAAAGAAGGGCAAGTAAGCCGCCCGGCCTGCCAGACGGCAAAACGGGGTCAGGTGGATCGCCTGACCTCGCGTTTTGAGAGAAGCGCTGTACAAGGGGCTTCAAGCACCGCCCAGGCGTAACGGGTGCGTAGGATGCCCACGGATGAAGCGATCCACCTCCGACAGCTTGGCAGGCAGCGGAGCACACAGGTGGTTGCGGTAACTGAAGAACCGAAATCCCGCGCGGTACAGCCGCTCGACCTTGATCCACTGCGCATGGTTGCGGGCCGGCGGCGCCTTGAAAGAGCGCCCCATCACGCACAGCGCTTTGCCGCAGCCAGGGCACGGTGCCACCTGGTCGCGCGGCGCAATCTTGAGACTTCTGCGGCACCCGAAGCAGGCGTGCGCCAGGCGTTAAGTGGCGCCGGTGACAGGCGGCTTCGTTCTCCGCGGCTGACGGGCACCGACTGCGTAACGCACTGCGGTGCGGTGGGCTTTGTCGGTGGAATTCATTGGCGGCCCCCCGTGCCGGCCGCATCGGGCTGACGCTGCACGACGTACCAGGTACTGCCGTCGCATGACGCGGTGCCGGCCCAATGCGTGGCGGGCAGTATCGCTGCGACCTCCCTAGGCAGAGCCTGCTGCCAATCCAGGTTGGGAAAGGTCGCGGGGAAGGTCGTGCCGTTCGGGTTGGCAGAGTGCGCGTAGATGCCGGTATCCATCGTATCCGAACTGAGGTCCGCCCACAGTTGCACCGCTGCACCACGATGCGCCAGACGTGTCTCCAGGTAGCACAGCACACGCACTGCAACCGCATTAACCATCTGCCGATGCTCAGCAGAGGAGTGGCCGCGGCCATTCCAGTCCACGTGCGTATGCCACAGATCGAACCAGCTCTGCGGGTCCAACCGGTCGACCGCAGCACGCGCCTTGGCTTCTGCCCGCGCCCAGTAGCGCTCCATCCGTTTGCGACGACGTCGGTCCATCGGTGTGGTCCTGTTTCTAGAATTGATTACTGCCTACAACAGCCAAGCGTTGCAGCAGGCAGTGCTGCCTTACCGCGCAACGGTCAGACCAGATTCGCTAATCTGCTCTGGTTATGTGCTTAACGCGGCATGCTGAAAAAACGCGTATCACGCCGCCAGCCGCTTGATCCGTGACGGCAAATCGCCCAGCGTGCGGTGCGCTTGTTCCAGCTCGTAATCGACTTGCAGGCCCAGCCAGAAGCGCTCGGTCGTGCCCAGCGCCGCAGCCAGGCGCACGGCGGTGTCGGCGGTGATGCCGCGCTTGCCCAGCACGATCTCGTTGATACGACGCGGCGGCACGCCGGTGGCGCGCGCCAGTGCGTTCTGGCTGATGCACATCGGCTCGAGGAACTCCTCAAGCAGAATTTCGCCAGGGTGGATGTTGGGTAGGACTGTCATGGACAGATGCCTCGTGCTCAGTGGCGATGATCGCCGCGATTTTAGTGCTTGGTGTCGTAGCTCTTGCCGTCGGAGGCAGCTATTCGAAAATTTCGAATAACTGTCTTCGGCTACAGCTCTTTGCCTGAGAACACTTTTCACTGCTGTCATCGCGCCGGCTTGCGTCCATCAGAACAACGACCCCTGCACGGGCGACGCGGTGGATGGTTCTGTTGCTGGCTTGGCGGGTGCCGCCTGCTGCTGCGCACCCAACCGCCACGCCAATCCCGAAATGCGCGCGGCGTGCCGGGCGAGCGCGGCGCGGATGACCGCTTCGCTGCCGGCCAGGTGCAGGGCGCCGCGGGCGCGGGTGATGCCGGTGTAGAGCAGTTCGCGGCTGAGCACGCGGGCGTCGCGGGTGGGCAGTTGCAGCCAGACGTCGTCGAATTCGCTGCCCTGGGCCTTGTGCACGGTCATGGCGAAGGCGCTCTCGTGGGCGGGCAAGGCGGCGGGGTGGAAGCCGCGCACCTGGCCGTCGCCGTCGCCTTCGAACCAGGCGACCAAGGGGCCTTGGGCACGGCGGTCGGCGGCGGGGTCGGCGCGGTTTGCGGTGCCGCTGGGGTGGCTTGGGCCAGAAGACGGGGCTGCGTCGGCGCGCGTTGTCTCGGTGCTCGCATCGCTGCGCTCTGAGGTGGCGCTTGTGTTGTCGCGCCCCGAGAAGGGATTCGCGTCGCTTTGCCCCGAAGAGGGACTCGCGTCGCTGCGCAAACAGATGCCGACGTCGCCGTTGAACAGGCCGTGGCGGTAGCTGTTTTCGGTGATCAGCAGCAGGCGGCCCTGGAACCAGGGCGAGGCGCCGCCGAGTCTGCGCGCGCCGGAGCCGGTGTCGGCGAGCAGTTGTTCGATGCGGGCGTTGAGGCCGCGCGCGCCTTGCGGGCCGGCGCGCACGGCGGTGAGCAGGCGCAGGCGCCCTGCATCGCGCAGGGCGGCGGCGGGGTCTTGCGCATCGGCCAGGGCGCGCCAGTGGGCAAGCAGTGCGTCGCGGCCGAGGGTGAGCGGGTCGTCGCCCTCTTCGTGGAAGTGCACGCCGGCCAGCTCGCCGCTGCGCAGCAGGGCCAGCGCGGTGTCGGCGTCGCCGGCGCGGATGGCGTCGGCCAGTGGGGCGAGCGCGAAGTTTTCCGCTTGCCGATAGCCGCGTAGCAGGTGCACGCGGTGGCCGGCCAGGCCGCTGCTGTGGCTGTGGCTGATGGTGTGGCTAATGGTCTGGATGCTGGCAGGCGTGCTGCCAGTGGGCGCGTGGCCGAGCAGCGGTTGCAGCGCGTCGGCGTCCTGCGGTTGCAGGGCGTCGCCGGGGCCGGCGGCCTGCAGAATGGCGGCGAGCACATCGCCGGCTTCTACCGAGGGCAGTTGGTCGGCGTCGCCGAGCAGGATCAGCTGAGTGCCATCGGTGACGGCTTCGACCAGCTTGCACATCAGCGGCAGGTCGACCATGGAGGCTTCGTCGACGACGATCAGGTCGAACGGCAACGGGTTGTCTGCGTTATGGCGGAAGTTTGGCGAATCCGGGATGACGCCGAGCAGGCGATGCAGGGTGCTGGCGCCGGATGGGAGGAGGGATTCCCAGGGCAGTGGCGGGCCCTCACCCGCCCTTCGGGCACCCTCTCCCGCTTGCGGGAGAGGGGAAACAGCGGGGTTCGGTGGCTGCTTCGCTTGGAAGGCACTGTAAGTAGGCGGCAGCTGGATGCCGGCGGCGATGGCGCGCAGGCTTTCGGCCATGCGCTCGGCGGCGCGGCCGGTGGGCGCGGCCAGCGCGATACGTGGCGGCGCGTGGCCGGCGGCATGGGCCTGGGCGATGCGCAACAGCAACAAGCGGGCGATGGTGGTGGTCTTGCCGGTGCCGGGGCCGCCGGTGATCAGCAGCAGTTTGCGGCGCAGGGCCAGCGCGGCGGCTTGGGCCTGGCGGTCGGGGGAGTTGGACGGGGCCGGTGGCTTCGTGCCGTCTTGGTGGTGGGATGGCTCGGGCAGGCCCGACCCCTCACCCGCGCTTCGGGCACCCTCTCCCGGGGGGAGAGGGATTGGGTCCACGGGCTGAGCGGTTGGGGTCGCGTTTGGGAACAGCTGTGCGAACAACGGCGCCAGCGCGTTGGCGTCGAACGCCGGCATGGGCTGGGCAGCGACGCGTTGCAGGCCTAGCGCAAGCCGGCGTTCGTACTCGCGGTAGCGGCGCAGGTAGAGCAGGCCGTGTTCGAGGACCAGCGGGCAGTCGGCGGCGGCCGGATCTTCGGGGTTCGGTTGGTCGACCCAGCGCGAGGCGGCCAGGGTGCGTTGCCAGTCGGTAGGGTCCGGGAATGCGGGCGATGGGCCGTCGCGTTGGTCCAGCAGCATGGCGGCGCGCGCCGGGTCCAGCCCGGCATGGCCGCTGGTGACTGCCAGCGACGCGAGCGCGGCGGCCGCCAGGACCTGTGGGTCGGTGTCTGGGGCCAGGCGTTGCAGGCTTTGGGCGAAGGCCAGATCCAGCGTGCGCAGGGCGCCGCTCTGGTGGAGGGCGGTCAGCAGGGTTGGGTGGCTCATAAGGTGGATGCCTGACTCGCGGACGTAGCGTCACTCCAACCCCCGCTCCGCGCCCAGGCCCACGCCAGTGGCGCGGGCGCTCCAGGGCACGCGCGCCAGCGGCGCGCCACCAGTGCCTGATCGCCCCGGGGGGACAGGGGCTTTATTGCATCGGCGCTGACGGGCTGCGCGCTCTCCCGGAGGGACAGGGACCTTGGTGCGTCGGCCGCAAGAGGCTGTGTGCTAGTGGGCATTGGGCGTGCCTGCGTTGCTGGAGGTCGGCTCCAGGGCGCTGCCGGCGAACAGCGCGTCCAGGGCGTCGACCAGGGCCGGGTCGAAGCGCCAGGCGTGGATGCCGGGGGCGGGCGAGCGGGGAACGGCAGCGCTGGCGGAGCCGGGGTCGGCCGCGTTGCGGGTGGCGTCCAGGCCGCGACAGAACAGGTAGCGCACGCCGCCGAAGTCGCGGGTGTAGTCGTAGCCGCCACCGTCGGCGGCATCGCCCAGGCGGAAGCGCAGCCAGCGGTGCAGGGCCACGGTGTAGATCAGCGCCTGCAGCTCGTACTCGCTGTGCGCCATGGCGCGGGCCAGGGCGTCGGCGTCATAGCTGGGCAGGCGGTTGGATTTGTAGTCGAGCACGTACCAGCGGCCATCGACGGTGTAGGTGAGATCGATCAGGCCGGTCATCAGGCCTTCCAGGCGGTGGCGCGCGCCGAAGGCCTGGCGGTCGCCGACCACACCAAACCGATGCAGCAACGCCAGCAGCGCATCGACGCGGGTGGGCCGCATGGCGAAGTGGAATTCCATTTCGTTGCGGCGCTGCGGCTCGGGCACGGCGGCCAGGGCGGTGCCTTCGGGCAACACCACGGTGAGGGTGTGGCCGATCAGGGCGGTGAGCACGCGCAGGCCGTCGTCGAGATCGTCCTGGGCATAGCCGCCGCGTTGCAGGGCGTCGAGGATTGCGGTGGCCTGACCCTCGGGCGCGGGTTGGCCGGGCTGCCACGCGTGCCAGGCGGCAAAGTCGCAGCGTTCGAACACGTCGTGCATCACCACGCCGAAGCGGTTGCCGGCAAAACGCGCATCGAACGGTTCGGCCTCGGTGGCTGCGGCAACCGCCACCGCCTCGCTGCCGGACGGCTCGTCGCTGCCGCCACTGCCCACCACGGTGGCGCTGGCCATCGGGTCGATGGCGGCGCCGGCATCGGCGTTGGCCAGCTGGGTGAAGCTGTAGACCCACCATTCCGGCGCGATGTGCCGTTGCGGACTGCGCGCCGGCGGCACCTGCGCCTCAATCGGCGGCGGCAGGCGCGGCAGGTTGGCTGGCGGGGTGCTGGTGTCCACCACCACCGCGCCCTCGCCTGCCGCGCCTTGCAACGCATCGAGCGCGCGCAGCATGCCCGACAAAGCAGTGCGTTCGTGCTGATGGAAGCTGCCGCTGGCGATCCATAGAGCATGCTCGGCGCGGGTCAGGCCGACGTAGAGCAGGCGTGCGTCTTCGGCACGTTGTTCCTGCTTCCAGGCGGCTTCGGCGGCACTCCAGCTGGGGTCGTCCTTGTCTGTCTTCCAATGCAGCTGACGGCCGCTGTCCGGCGCATGCACCACGCAATGGCGGCCAGCGCCCTTGTCGCTGCGGCCGATGCCGATGTACGGCAGAAACACCAGCGGATACTCCAGGCCCTTGCTCTTGTGCAGGGTGACGATCTGCACGCGGCGCGCGTCCGATTCCAGCCGCAGTTGCTGGGCTTCGTCGTTGTCGTCGGCATTGGCGATGCGGCGTGCCAGCCAGTCCACCAGACCGTGCGGGCCGAGTGCGCGCACGTCGGCTTCCTGCAGCAGTTCGGCCAGTTGCAGGTAATTGGTGAGGCGGCGCTCGCCATCGACCAGCGCGAGCAGGCGTTGCCCGTGCGTGGCGCCCAGCTCGCCGATCAAGGCCAGCGGGCCGCCGCGCTGCCAGCGCTCGCGCCAGTCCAGTGCGTGCTGCTGCCAGCGGCGATGGCGTTGCCCATCGCGTTCGAGTGCGGCAATGGCGATGGCGTCTTCGCCGATCAACACCGTGGCCAGCGCGGCGCGCAGGCGGCTGTCGTCGCCGGGGTCGAGCAAGGCCTGTAGCAGGGCCAGCAGTTCCAATGCTTCGTCGGTGGCGAACAGGCTCTGCTTGCCGGCGGCGACCGCCGGAATGCCCATCGCGCCCAGCGCTTGCTGGATGCGCGTGGCCTCGCCGTGGCTACGCACCAGCACGGCGATATCGCCGGCCTGCACCGGGTTGCCATTGATGGTGGCGGTGCCGTCGCGACCACCGGCCAGCCAGCCGCGGATGGCAGCCACGCAGGCGGCGGTGGCCAGCTCGCGCGCGCGGCCGGCGCTCCAGGGTTTGGGCTTGCCTTTCGCAGGCGGCGGCGGTTCCGGCGCGCGCCACAGCGTCAGCGCCGGGGCGGTGGCGCCATCGCGCTGCAGGTCGGCATCGGCGCGCTTGGTGCCTGCCTGCACCGGGTGAAAGGCGATACCGTCGGTGAGGAAGGCCTCGGTGTAGCCGGCCTGCGCGTACAACGCATCGATCGCCGCCAGCACGCCAGGGCGCGAGCGGAAATTGTGGCTCAGCGGTGGCGCCAGTTCGGCGGTGATTGCGGCGGCCAAATAGGTGCGCACATCGCCACCACGAAAGCCGTAGATGGCCTGCTTGGGGTCGCCGATCAAAAACAGCGCCGGCTCGAGCCCGGCCGCACGTGCGAGCGGGCCTTCGCCGAACACGCTGGAAAAGATCGACCACTGACGGTCGTCGGTGTCCTGGAATTCGTCCACCAGCGCGATGGCGTATTGCGCGCGCAGGCGTTGCACCAGTGCACCGGCTTGCGGGCCTTGCAGCGCGTGCGCCACGCCATCGACCAGGTCGTCGTAGGTCTGCACACGGCGCTGGCGCTTGAGCAGCGCGAGCCGTGCGATGGCATCGTCGCGCAGGGCATGCAGCAGACGGATGCGGCGGCGTGTGCGCCATTCTTCGACACGTGCCAGCGCGGTGAGATAGCCGTCGATTTCGTGGCTCATCGGCGAGGCCGGCGTGCGATCGACGAACTTCTTGTTGGTGCCCGATGCCAGTTCGGCAGCGGTCAACTTGAGCAGCTTGGGATGCGGGGCGCTGTCGTGCGTTGGCGCGGCGGCGAAGCTGTCGAACCAGTGCCAGAGCGCAGTGAGCCAGTCCGGTTTGTAACTGACCTTGCTCAAGATGCCGCCATCGATGGCGGACATGATGGATTCGAAAAACGCCGTGCCATGCGCGTGGAATGCGCTTGCCAGCGCGTGGCGTGCATCGTCCACCGCCTGCAGCAATGCGGCAGCATCGTCGCTGCTGGCATCGGACGCTGTCGGCAGGATCGCCGCGTGCCGCACCAACGCGCGCAGATCGGTGGCCAGCGCAGGCGGGCCGCCAGACCACAGCGCGATCAAGTCTTCGGCCATCACCGCATCGGCCGCACGTTGGCGCCACAGATCGGCGGCCACTTCGCTCAGCAGTTCGCGGTCGTTGGCGAGCAGTTGCGGCGCGGCGAAGGCCTGGCCGCTTTCCAGCGCATGTTCGCGCAGCACGCGCGCGCAGAAGCCGTGGATGGTGAACACGGCGGCCAGGTCGATTTCTTCTACCGCCTGCTGCAGGCGGCGACGCAACGCGGCCGGGGTTTCATCGCCGGTAGCCAGATGCGCGGTGAGGATGGCGCGGGTGAGCAGGACGTCGGGCGCTTCCTGTAGGAGCGGCCTTGGCCGCGACGGGACGTCGGCGAGGTCGATCGCGGCCGACGCCGCTCCTATAGACGCTGATGGAGCGTTGGATGCCTGCGTTGCAGGTGGTTTGGTCGCGGCCAGGTCCGCTCCTACGACGGTGTCGGGGACGAGGGAGGCGGCCAGCACCAGGCGCTCGCGGATGCGGCGGCGCAATTCCTGCGTGGCCGCTTCGGTAAAGGTCACCGCCAGGATCTGGCCGATGCGCAAGCCGCGCTCGACCACCAGCCGGGTGAACAACGTGGCCAGGGTGAAGGTCTTGCCGGTACCGGCGCTGGCCTCGATCAGGCGCACGCCGTGCAGCGGCAACTGCAGATACGGGTCGCTCACAGGCGCGCTCATTCGGCGTCGTCCTGCGCGCCGTGCCAGTGCCGCCAACTGTCGATCAGACGCTCCGGGTCGAGCGTGGTGTCGGTGTTGCCGCGTTCGAGCAGGTCGTACACGCGATGGCTGGTGGTGGCGAAGTCGGCAAAGCGCTGCGCATCGGCGAACGGGTCGCGGCCGCGATTGACCAGGCGTAATTCCGGGCTGTGCGACTCGCTCCAGCCGAAGCTGGCCTGCCATTGACCGGCGGCGTCCTTGATGGCTTTGTCCAGATCATCGCTGCGCGCGGCCTGGTGGTATTTCCAGCTGCTGTACGGCGCAAACGCCAGCGGCATTTGCAAGCCGTGGCGATACAGCTGCAATAGCGCGCCCAAGGCGTGTTGCGCTTGCGTCTGCGAGAGCGGTTCGGCATCGATGGGATACGGGCCCAGGCCATCGTCCTGCTCGAAGAAACGCACATACGGCACGCGCTCGCCGGCGGCGCGCAGCAGCAACCATTCCAGGCCGTGGCGGATCGCGCTGCGGCCACTGAGCGCGCCGACCTGCACGCGCCCCACGCCATCGGCATACCAGCCGGGCACGCGGCCGTGGACGTCGATATCGCCTATCTGCACCTGCAAGCGGCGCGACTGCGCCGGCGCATCGCCACGCCATTGCCGAAACGCGTCGGCATACGGGCGCAGCTGCGCCACACGCTCGTCGAGTTGACGGCGGCCGAGCGGGCCCGATGGCAGCAAGGCGCGTGCGCGCAGCCGCTCGTACAACCCATCGACCTCACCCGCCAACGCCGCCTCGAACACCTGCTGCTGCAAGCCGTATTGATCCAGCCCGCGCGTGGGCGCGAGCAGCGGTTCCAGATCGCTGTCTTCGCTGGCCGGGTCGGGCAAGCGCATGCCCAAGCGATGGCGCAAAAACTGCCCGGCCGGGTCGCCGAACAAGCGGCGTAGATCGTCGATGGACACGCTGGTGGGCAAAGCGATGTGATCGGCCGGCAGCGCACCGGTCACCCACGGCGCCAGCGGCTGGCGCTGGCCGGTGAGGCTGTCCACGGCAGGGCGCCATTGCCGGCGATAACTGAAACGCCGCGGGTCTGCGCCGTCATCGCCCAGCGCACCGAATGCGGCGGCGGCAAACGGCTGCAACGGGTGATGCACCACCAGCGTGTCGATCGCCGCTGGGTCGGCGTGGTACTGCGCCGCGCTCGCCAACAATTCGCTGACCAGCACCGACGGCTCGCGCACGCTGCCATCGCGCGCATCGGCGCCGAGATAGCTCAGATAGAACACGTCCTGCGCAGAGGCGAACAACTGCAGAAACAAAAAGCGGTCGTCCTCGCGGGTGGAACGGTCGCCATGCCGGCGACGCTCGGTGCCCAATTCTGCGGTGAGCCGATTGAGCCCGGCGGCCGGGTCGCGACGCGGGAAATCGCCATCGTTCATGCCGAGCAAACAGATTACGCGGAACGGCAGCAAGCGCATCGGCACCATGCGGCCGAAACTGATGCCGCCGGTCAGCAGCGGCGCACGCGTGTCCGATTCGCCCAGTATCGCTTCAAAATGCGCACGCACCACCTCGGCCGGCACCTTGCCGGCGTAGTGCGCGCGCTGCGCATCGCGGGCGAATTGATCGATCAGGCTGCGCAACCGATCCAGCGCGCGCTGCGCGCGCGGGGCCGATGGCGCGGTGGGAATCAACGCATCCAGCAGCTCGAGCAAACGCTCGCGCCAGTCGACAGGCGGCATCGGCTCGGCCAGTAGGGACTGATGGCGTTCGAGCACGCGCAGCAACCGCATCAGCGTGTCGAGTGCGGTCAGTGCGCTGCCTTCCAGCTGCGGCCATGGCGCCACGCCATCGATGTCGTCGTCGGCGCCGCTGGCATGGCCGAGCAGCAGCCGGTCCAGCGCAAAACGCCAGGTGTAAGCGTCATCGCCGGGCGCCTGATGCTGACGCCGATGCAGCGCATCCAGCCCCCAGCGCGCGCCGGCCGCGTGCAGCCAGGTGCGCAGGCGTTCCAGCCCGGCGTCGTCCAGCCCGGCGGCCTCGGCGATCGGTGCGCTGGCCAGCAGGTCGAGAATTTCATGCAACCCAAAGCGTGCGATCGGCAGCTTGAGCAAGGTCAAAAACACCTCGGCCAACGGCTCGCTCGCCAGCGGGCTGGCGTCGGCCAAGGCGTACGGCACTGCATCGTCGCTGCCATGGCTGCCGAATACCGCCTCCAGATACGGCACATACGGGTCGATGTTGGGCGACAACACCGCAATCTCGCGCGGCTGCAAGGGCGGGTCGAAGCGCGGGTCGTCGAGTAAGGCGCGTAACTGGTCGTGCAACACCTGCAGCTCGCGCAAGCGCGTGTGGCAGGCATGCACCTGCAGGCTGGGGTCGTGCAGATTCACCGCCGGCAATGCCGCAGGCACGGCGGGTGCGCGACGATGGAACAGATCGCTCTGCATGCGCCGCAGCAGGCTGTCGCCCAGGCCGCCATCGGCAAGTGCGCGACGGCCGGACTCCAGCGGGTCGGCGTAGGCGGCGATCTCCGCCAGCGGATGCACCACCTCGTAATCGCCCACCAGCGCCATGAAATCGCGCCCGGCCGCACCCCACGCCTGCAGCAACGGATTTTCCTGCACTTGATCGACGAATAGCTGCACCGCGCCGTCTTCGCGGCGGCGCTGCCATAGCGTCTGCAGATCGCCCCAATAGCCTTGCGTGGGCGTGGGCAGATAGAAATGCAGCGTGCCCACGCGCGCTTGGGTGGCCAGCACGCGCAGCACGTCGGGCGAGATATTGAGGATGGCGAAGGCGAACAGGCGCGTCGGCAAGCCCTGCGGCAACGGCCCATCTGCGCGCGCGTAACGGTCCAGATACTGGCCGATGCGGCGCGCACGGTATTGCCGCCCGGTGGCGATGCTGCGCCACAGCCGTGCCTGCGGGTCGTCCGGATCGGCGCCACCTTCCCAGCGCAGCAACCAGTCGCGTCGCCATGCCTGGTACTTTTCGAACACGTTGCCCAACTCGCCGGCCAACGCCCATGGCTTGAGCGCATCGCCATCGGCCAGATAGCCGGCCAGCGGTGCCAGCGCGGCGTCGCTGCCCAGATCCGATTGCAACGTCGCGTACAGGCGCCACTGCGTGGTCGCCATGTCCAGATCATCGTCGGCCGGGCCGAGATTGCGCTCCAGCGCGCGCGCAACGAATTCGCCCGGGGTGAGAAATTCCAGATTGGCCGCCACGCCATGCTCGGCGGCCAGCGTGGACTGCAGCCAACGCCGCATCGCCACCTGCGGGATCAGCACCACCTCCGGCTGCAATATAGGCTGCCCGGGCACTGACCGACGCAGCTCCTGCGCAAGCAAGGCAGCCAGGGTATCCAGCGCATTGGAAGGATAGAGACGAAAATCGGGCGCGGAGGTGGCGTGCATGCGTGCGGCATTGTGCCGGATGGCGAGGGAATGCGCTGTCGACCTGCCCGATGCGCGCCAGTCGATGTGCTTGCACGTACTGCGCCGACACGTGGTGTCCGCAACATGGCAACTGCGCTCAGGCGAGCGCGGCCAGTGGCAGGGATCGGTGTCGCCATCGCTTGCGGCCGCGCAGCCTACGCAGCGTCATGCGAGCCATGCTGCGCGCGACGTGTCGCCTGCCGTGTGCATGTGTAAGCCAACCGCACGCGACAAGTACCTCACTGCGCTCTACCTGCCACGACTGTACGCGCCACAAACGCGATGGGCCGAGCAGTGCCCGGCCCATCGCGTTGCCTTTACTGCGGCGCGCGTGGCGCGATCAGTATTTCTTTTCCAGATTGATCATCCAGGTCTGGTCGTTGCCGCTGTCGCCGTCGGTGATGCCGCGGTATTCCAGTCGCGTGGACAGGCCTTGTTCGGTCAGCAACGCCGCGCCGATGCCCACCATCAAGCGGTTGCGATCGAACGCGCTCTGGCCGGTGCGATAGAACGGCCCGCCAGACAGGTCGGCGTAGCTCAGGGTGGCATCGCCACGGCCCTGGAAGTCGCGCTGGTATTCCACCCGCAGCTGCGGGGTCAGGCGGCCCCAGCTCACTTCGCGGCGCCATTCCAGACGCAGGCCCAGATTACCGGTGGTGGTGGCCACATCCATGTCGGCATAGCGCAACGCGAACGGTGCCACGCCGTCTTCGCTATAGCCGTCCAGCGTGGCGCGCGACACATCCAGCCGCGCATACGGGGTGATCTGCAGGCTGTCGCGCTGCAGGTCCGCACCGGTCGACAGCGAGGCGATCCACTGCTTGCCGTCGCGGTTGCCTTCGGCCAGCGAGCCATCGTCGCTCACATAGCGGCGCAGGTCGTACGACAACAACTGGTAACCGACCAGGGTGTCGAAGAAGAACGCCTTGCCCGGATGGAAGCTGGCATACACGGCCATGGTGTACGCGTTGCCCTTGCTATGGCTGCCGTTGTTGCCCACGTCGCTGTCATCGCGGCCCCAACCCAGGCCTGCACCGATCGCCAGCGACTGCGCCACCCGGTAATCCGCACCCACGCTCAAGCCGTCGGTCTGGAAGTCCACACCGTTGCTGCTGGCCTGCCGGTTCAAGCTGCCCGAGCGGATCGCACCACCGATCCACAGACCCAGATCGCCCTGCCCCTGCGCCTGCGCGGTGCCGCTGGACGCCACCGCCGGCGCATCGCGGAAGTCGTTATCGGCATCCTGCGTGTCCGGGCTGCAGGGCTGCGCACTGACACCGCGCTCGGCCTGGCGGCAATGCGAGGTGGGCTGGAAGCTCACCGCGTTGCTGAAGCTACCGCCGCCGCGATGGGTGGCCTCCAGCCGGCGCTGGAAGTTGTCGATCTGCGCGCGCGCAAACCGCCGTGTGGACTCGGACTGCGCATCGATCAAGCCGCGCACTTCCGCATCCTGGCTCGGGTCGCGGCGCGGTGCGATGTTGAACACCACGCTGGCCGGCGCCGAGGTGGCGAACGCGTTGGACAAGGTGAACTGCACCGTCGCCTGGCCGACAAATGCCGGGTTGGGCGTAAAGGTCAGCGTGAAGGTAGGCACTTCGGCCATCGCGGTGGCGGCCGGCGACAGGCCGGAGGCGCGTGCCGCCGATGCGGTGGCGGCACCACCGACACGGGTGATGGTGGCGGTACCGGCGGAGGCCGGCAGCACCGCGACCACCGCAGCGGCCACGAACGGCCCGCCGGTGGCGTTGCGGGTGATATCCACCTGCTGCGCTTCGCCGGGCACTGCCTCTGCGGTCACCGACACCGCAACCGGCCGCGCGTTGACCGTGATGGTCAGCGTGGTCGCCGCCGAGGTGCCGCCACTGCCGGTGGCGGTGTAGCTCACCACGTCGGTGCCGATGAAACCGGCGGTCGGGGTATAGACCACCTGCAGGCCATCGACCACGGCAGTACCGTTGGTGGGTGCGGTGGTGATGGCGATCGCGGTGATGGTGCCGGTGTCGTTGCCGGTCACCGCCACCGTCACTGCGGTGCCATCCATGGTTGCGGCGGTGTCTGCAACCGCCACCGGAGCCGCGCCGACCACGCTGAAGCTATAGGCCTGCGCAGCGCTGGCGGCACTGGCATCGGTCACGGCGATGGTGAAGTTGCTGACGCCTTCGCCGCTGGGCGTGCCCGACAGCGTGCCATTGGCGGCCAGGGTCAGGCCGGCCGGCAAGCTGCCGCTGGTCACCGCAAAGCTGTAAGGCGCCACGCCGCCGGACACGGTCAACGTCTGGCTATACGCCGTGCCCGCGACGGCCGGCGGCAGCGTGTTCTGCCCGATCGCCAGCGTGGCTGCGCCGATGGTCAGCGCATAGCTGCGCGAGGCCTGCGCCGCAGGGCTGGGCGTGCTGTCGGAGGCGGTGAGCGTGAAGTTGAAGCTGCCAGACACCGTCGGCGTGCCGCTCAGCCCACCGGTTGCGGTGTCCAGCACGATGCCGGCCGGCAACGCGCCAGCGCTCAGCGCATAGCTGTACGGCGCAGTGCCGCCGGTGGCCGGGCTGATCGCTGCCGTATACGCCTGCCCTGCGGTGCCTGCCGGCAAGGTGGATGCGGGCAGCACCAGGGTCGGGCCAGCCACCGTCAGCGTATACGCCCGCGTCCCGGTGAAGCTGTTGGCATCGGTCGCCTCAACCGTGAAGTTGAACGTGCCATCCACCGTCGGCGTGCCCGACAGCGTGCCGTTGCCTGCCAGGGTCAGGCCACCCGGCAACACGCCAGCGGCGATCGTGTAGCTGTAAGGCGCAGTGCCGCCGCTGGCGCTCAACGCCTGGCTGTACGCCGTACCGCGCGTTGCAGCGGGCAGCGTGGTCGGCGCCAGCACGATGGTGGGCGCAGCGATGGTCAGCGTGTAGCTCTGGGTGGCAGTGGACGGCGTACCGGTCGTGCTGTCGGTAGCGGTCAGGGAGAAGTTGTAGGTGCCAGGTGCCGTGGGCGTGCCGCTGAGCGCAGCGGTGCCGCTGTTGAGCGTGATACCCGCCGGCAGCGCACCGGCACTGAGCGTATAGGTATACGGCGCGATGCCGCCGCTCGCCGGCGTGATGGCCGCCGTGTAGGCCTGACCGGCGGTGCCGGCGGCCAGCGAGGTCGCCGGAAGCGTGACGCTGGCACCGGCAACAACCAGGGTGTAGGCGCGGCTTCCGGTCGTCGGGGCGCCGCTGTCGGTCGCGCTTACCGTGAAGTTGAAGCTGCCGGTGGCGGTGGGAGTGCCCGACAGCACGCCGGCAGCGCTCAGGATCAGCCCGGGCGGCAACGCACCGGCAGTGATCGCGAAGGAATAAGGCGCGCTACCGCCGCTGGCGGACACCGTCTGGCTGTAGGCGCTGCCTGCCGTCGCGGCAGGCAGGGTCGCCGGTGCGACGGTGACCACCGCATCGTCGTTGACGATGGTGCCGGTGCCGGTGGCGCGCGCGATGGACGCGTTGCTGGCGCCGGACAGGCCGACGGTCAGGGTTTCGTTGGGCTCGACCGCCGTGTCGCCGTTGACGGTGACAGCCACGCCCTGCGCGGTCGTACCCGGCGCGAAGGTCAGCGTGCCCGAGCGGGCGACATAGTCGCTGCCGGCAATGGCAGTGCCGTCGGCAGTGGCGTAATTGACCGACACGGTCTGGCCGCTGGACGCACTCAGGCTCACTGTAAAGGTGAGCGTGGTGGTCCCGCTATTGCCTTCGTTGACGCTGACATCGTCGATCGACAGCCCAGGCAGCGCATCATCGTTGACGATGGTGCCCTGACCCTGCGCGTCGCTGACCGTGGCGCCAGCGACGTTACTGACATTGACGAAAAAGGTTTCGTTGGGCTCGCTGAGCGTGTCGCCGTTGACCAGCACCGTGAAGGTATAGCTGCTGCTGCCGGCGGGAATCGTCTGCCCGGTCAGGCTGGAAGCGGCGTAGTCCACGCCTGCGGTCGCGGTACCGTCGGCGGTGGCGATGTCGAAGCTGACCCCGCCGGCGCCGGCCGGCTGGCTCAGCGACACGGTGAAGGTGGCATTGGTGGTACCGGCGTTGCCCTCGTTCACGGACACGTCGTTGATCGACAGCGACGGCTGGTCGTCGTTGAGGATGCTGCCGGTGGCGCTGTTGGGCGAGCCCACGCTGTAGCCGCTGCCTGCGCTCAGGCTGATGGCGACGGTCTCGTCGGGTTCGACGGTGCTGTCGGCGGTCGGGTTGATGGTGATGGTGCCCGTGGTCTGGCCGGCGGCAATCACCAGCGGCGAACTCACGGCCGCGTAGTCGGTGCCCGAGGTGGCGCTGCCGCCAACGCTGTAGGCCACCGACACCGCGCTCACCGGCGCCTGGTCAAGCGTGACGGTGTAGACCAGATTGGTGGCGCCGTCCTCGGCCACGCTGGAGGGAGACACCGCGATCGATGCGGTGGGCAGATCGTCGTTGAGGATGGTTGCGGTGGCGCTGGCCGGATTGCCGACGCCATAGCCGGTGCCGCTGGCCACGTTGATCACCACCGTCTCGTCGGCCTCTAACGTGGTATCGGAGACCGGGGTGACGGGAAAGCTGGCCGAAGCGGTATTGGCGGGCACCACGATGCTGTTCACCGCGCCCGTATAGTCGACGCCGTTGGTGGCGGTGCCGCTGCGGGTGAGGTTCACCGTGGTCGCCGAGCTGCTGGTCTGGCTCAGGGTCACCGTGTAGGTGAACGATGCGCCGCTGTCTTCGTTGCGGCTGGCCGGGCTCACCGCGATGCCAGCGGTAATCGCCGGGGTGATGGTGATGTTGAAGACGATCTGGTTGTTGTACTCGTCTATCAGGTAGAACGAGTCCGACGCCGCGCCATCACCGTTGTTGGTATATGTCACCCGTTCGGTACCGGCGCCATCGAGCTGACCGGTGAGGTTGTAACTGCCATGCGCCGGAGATACGCCGGGATCGGTCATGCCCACGTTAGACGTGCCGTCGCAGTCGCTGACATCGAAGGTCACCGAGCCGCCCGAGTTCACGGTACCGCTTTGGGGAGTCGGGCATGCGGGTCCAGGTCCGGGCCCGGCTGCAGCCAGACAGACCTGCGACGTCGCCAGCCAGAGCAACGCCATCAGCAAACGCAGCATGGGACGCACGCCGCCCAAGGCAGTGAAAGTCGTAGACATGAATTTTCCCCAAAAGAAGCACGCCACCCCGGCGTCGGCATCGGTCCTGGTGCCTCAGATCAGCACAACGCGATGCCTTTTAGGACATACAGTTGGACTGCGGCGCTATTTGAACAGGAACTGACTACCAGTTAAAGAATGAGAAATTAATACTTCATTCCAGTTTCGAACACTGGTGGCTTGTGGTACGCACCCTCGGCAGGTATCTGTACCGCAGCCCCGACATTCGCTCGGCGGCGGACTACGCGGGGAGATCTGCATGAGCGAGTTCTTCATCGGTCAAATCATGTTGACCGGTTTCGTTTTTGCGCCCAAATATTTTGCGCAATGCAACGGCCAGCTATTACCGGTCAATCAGAACCAGGCGCTGTTCAGCCTGCTTGGCAACCGCTTTGGCGGCAATGGCAGCAGCACGTTCGCGTTGCCGGATATGCGCGGACGCACGCCGATGGGTTACGGGCCGTCGGCCGATCCGAGTTGGCAGCCTCCGGCAATGCCGATGGGGCAGGCCGCCGGTTCGGAGACGGTGACGCTGCTGGCGGACAATCTCCCCGCGCATACCCACCTGATGGATTGCAGCAGCGCCAACGGCGACAACCGCGTGCCGACCGGCCGCCTGTTCGCGAACAACAACGTCACCACGGGAACCGCGCACGCGTTATACGCCGC
Organism: Xanthomonas sp. NCPPB 4467; assembly: GCF_041475665.2. Classification (NCBI taxonomy): domain Bacteria; kingdom Pseudomonadati; phylum Pseudomonadota; class Gammaproteobacteria; order Lysobacterales; family Lysobacteraceae; genus Xanthomonas; species Xanthomonas sp. NCPPB 4467. The sequence continues at coordinate 5,248,715 of NZ_CM191260.1, forward strand.
GGCTGGCGCGATGGTGCCGCTGTCCCAAGCCACGGTCGCCAATAGCGGCGGTAACCAGCCGCATCCGAATATGCAGCCGTACACCACGATCAATTTTTGCATCGCGCTGAACGGGATCTTCCCCTCGCGCAGCTAGGCGCACGCATATCCGGACGCTTAGCGCGCAGCTTGCGCGTGGCGTCTCATCGACCAGGAAGGATCTCATGAGTACTCCATTCATCGGCGAAATCCGCATGTTCGGCTTCGGCCGCACTCCCCAGGGCTGGCAGGCCTGCGACGGCTCGCTGCTGCAGATCTCGGAATACGAAACGTTGTACGTGCTGCTTGGTACCGTCTACGGCGGCAATGGCACCGACACATTCGGGGTGCCGGACCTGCGCGGCCGCGTGCCGATCCACCAGGGCCAAGGTCCCGGGCTGAACAACTATGTGCTCGCCCAGCGCTCCGGCACCGAGACGGTGACGTTGATTGATCTGCAGATCCCGGCGCACACGCATACCGCCCAGGCCACCACCAGCGCGGCGACCGCCACCGCACCCGCCGGACTGTTGCCGGCGGCGGTCAACGGCAGCATGTTCTATGCCAGCGACGTCAACGGAGCGACCACGCTAGCGATGTCCGCCCAGAGCACCTCGTTTGCTGGCGGCAACCAACCGCACGACAACCTCATGCCGACGCTGACGGTGCAGTACTGCATCGCCACCACCGGCATCTTTCCGCAGCAGGCCTGATCCCACGCGCCGCGCCGATCAGGCCGCGGCGCCCGCTTCCGCTCCACCGGAGGAACCCGTTCATGACCGAACCCTATATCGGCGAAATCCAGCTGTTCGGCTTCGATTTCAATCCTGTCGGCTGGGCGTTCTGCAATGGCGCCACCCTGCCGATCACGCAGAACACCACGCTGTACTCGCTGCTCGGGGCGGCTTATGGCGGCAACGGCACCAGCACCTTCCAGTTGCCGAACTTCTCCGCGCGCGCCGGCTGCCAGCAAGGTCCGGGACCGGGCCTGACCCCGCACACGTTGGGCAGCAACTTCGGCTCCGCCTCGGAAAGCCTGCTGAGCACGCAGATCCCGGTGCACCAACATGGCGTCAACGCGTTCTCGCAGCCGGATCCGGCCAAAAAGACGGGCACGCCGGCCAGCGGAGCGGCCCTATCGTCGCTGAACGTCAACACCGAGCGCCCGTTCTTTGCAGTCGCGCCGGACAAGCAGTTCTCCCCAAGCATGCTGTTGCCCACCGGCAACGGCTTGGCGCACGAGAACCGGCAACCCTATCTGGCAGTGAACTTCTGCATCGCACTGCAGGGCGATTACCCGGTATTCGATTGAGGCCATGGCCAAGCGGCTTGCCAGCACGGCAGCAACAGCAGCGTTAGGCCACGAACCTGCGGTCGGGTCTGGTCCGCAGGCCGTCGTCTTGCGTCCGGAACGCGATGCCGACCTGCCATGGTTGCAGGCGCTGTACGCCAGCACGCGCAGCGACGAGCTTGCTTGCGTGCCGTGGCCGCAAGCGACCAAGCGCGCGTTCTTGCACCAGCAATTCAGCCTGCAACGCGCGCATTACCGGCAGTATTTTGCCGATGCCGACTTTCTGATCGTGGAGGCAAACGATGCGCGCATCGGCCGGCTCTATCTACATCGCACAGCGCCTCAGCACACCTTGATCGACATCAGCCTGCTGCCGGGCTGGCGTGGCCGCGGGATCGGTTCGCACCTGCTTGCACACGCACAGACCTGCGCCCGCGAGGCGGGATGCGCGCTGTCATTGCATGTGCTGCACGCCAATCCCGCCGCGCAGCGCCTGTATGTCCGCCATGGATTCGTTGCAGGCCGCAGCAACCAGACACATCTGCAGATGCACTGGCATCCGCACGATCACCTGGTCAGTTGAACGCGCTCAGTTGAACGCGCTCAATTAAAGACGGCCTGATACAGAAACCCATCGCGCTCGCGTGCCACCGGCACCAGAAAGATGCCGATCTCGCCCAGCCGCGCATGGCGCATCTGATAGGTCTGCTGCGGAAACAGAAACGCCGAGCCATTGCGGAACAACAGCGAAAACGGCGCGCGTTGCGTGTTGCGTGCGTCCTGCAGCGGCCGCGCTTCTACCAAGACAAACGGCACCTCGCCCTCGTTCAAGGACGCAGCAAAGGTTTCATTGACACTCCCGGCGAAGTGTTCAAGCGTCAGCAACTCCATGGATGATTCCTTGGCGACGATGGAGCTGGATCGTCGCGTCTTTTGCGCAGACACCACAAGACGGCGATACCAACAACGCGACGCACTCGACAGATCACACAGATCGCAAAGAGAAAGGCCAAGGACCATCGAACCAAGCCCTGGCTGCCGGAAACGCCGCGACGGCGCAAACACCGCAAACGCTTCCGGGCGATCGCGCACGCTCGGGCTCCCTACTGCGACGTACGTTGCACAGCGATGCCATGCAGGGCGGCAGTCACTGCGTTGCGGGACACGCTGTTACGCAGATGGCGACATGCTCAGCCACATCGCTTGCCGCATGAATGCGACAATACTGCACGCAGCGGTTCGGTTATGTTCAGCCGTGTGACGGCTACTCTATTGCGTTGGAATTCTGTTAAAGGCTTCGATGACGGCGTCCGCCTCTCCTGTCGTGCAGTTGTCCGGTGTCCGCATCGATCGCGGCGGGCGGACGATTTTGCGCGACGTTTCGCTCGATGTGCCGCGCGGCAGCATCACTGCGGTGCTCGGTCCTTCCGGTAGCGGCAAGTCCACGATGCTGGCGGCGTTGACCGGCGAACTGCGCCCGGTCGCCGGTACGGTGACCTTGTTCGGTAGCCCGATCCCGCACGGCAGCCGGGCGTTGCTGGAAGTGCGCCGCAATGTCGGCGTATTGCTGCAAGGCAACGGCTTGCTCACCGACCTGAGCGTGGCCGATAACGTCGCGTTGCCGCTGCGCACGCATACGCGCCTGCCGGCGCCGGTGCTGCGGCGGCTGGTACAGATGAAGCTGCACGCCGTGGGCCTGCTCGCCGCCGCCGATGCGTGGCCGCGCGAGTTGTCCGGCGGCATGGCGCGACGTGTGGCGCTGGCGCGCGCGCTGGCGCTGGACCCGCCGTTGATGATCTATGACGAGCCGCTGACCGGGCTGGATCCGATCGCCTCGGGCGTGATCATGAGCCTGATCCAACGCCTCAACCACAGCCTGGGTCTGACCAGCATCATCGTCAGCCACCACGTGCACGAGACGCTGCCGATCTGCGACCAGGCGGTGGTCATCGCCAATGGCGGCATCGTGTTCGCCGGCACCCCGGCGCAATTGCAGGACAGCACCGACCCGTTGGTGCAGCAGTTCCTGCACGGTCAGCCCGATGGACCGATCGCCTTCGATGCCGCACCGCGCCGCGACCGGAGTGCTGCCTGATGGCCATGGTTGAATCGATCCGCGCCTTCGGCCGCGCCGGCTTGTTTTCGCTGACCGTGCTGCGCGGCTCGCTGCCGACGCGCGATTTCATCGCCGAGCTGGTGCGCGAGATCTACAAGGTCGGTGCGCGCTCGCTACCGATCATCGCCGTGGGCGGCGCCTTCGTCGGCCTGGTGCTGACGCTGCAGGGCTACCGCACGCTCACTACCTACGGCGCCTCCGATGCGCTGTCCACGCTGCTGGGGCTGTCGCTGTACCGCGAGCTGGCACCGGTGCTGACTGCGCTGTTGTTCATCGGCCGCGCCGGCAGCTCGATCGCCGCCGAACTCGGCCTGATGCGCGCCACCGACCAGATCAAGGCGCTCGAACTGATGGCCATCGACCCGGTGGCCAAGGCGGTGGCGCCACGGTTCTGGGCAGCGGTGCTGACAGTGCCGTTGCTGACCGGCGTGTTCTGCTCGCTGTCCATTACCGGCGGCTACTTCGAAGCCGTCCACGTGCTGGGCATCGACAACGGCACATTCTGGTCGGGGCTGAGCAACAGCGTCGATTTCTGGGACGACTTCGGCGTGGCGATGCTCAAGTCGGCGATCTTCGGCGGCACGGCCGCGCTGGTCGCCGCCTATGTGGGCTTCCATGCCGAGCCGACCATCGAAGGCACCTCGATCGCCACCACCCGCGCGGTGGTCAATGCCTCGCTGCTGGTGCTGATGTTCAACTTCGTCCTTTCTGCAATGTTGTTTAGGTGAGATAGCCCATGGCCATGCGTGGACCACGACTCGAATTCGCCGTTGGCGCCTTTTTGCTGCTGACCCTGGCCTCGCTGCTGGTGCTGGCGGTGGCCTCGACCAATCAGCGCTGGGGCTTCGGCGCCAGCCAGTACACGCTGACGGCGCGCTTCAGCCAGATCGGCCAGCTGCGCGCGCAGGCGCCGGTGAAGATCGGCGGCGTGACCATCGGCAAGGTGTCCGAGATCAACCTGGATCCGACCAAGTTCGATTCGGTGGTGACGCTGTCGCTGGACACCAAATACAAGGATCTGCCCGCCGACACCTCGGCCGGCATCTTCACCAGCGGCTTGCTGGGCGAGAGCTATATCGGTCTGCAGCCGGGCGGCGACCCGGAAACGCTCAAGCCGGGCGAAGAGATCGGCTTTACCCAGCCGGCCGTGGATCTGCTGCAGCTGGTCGGCAAGTACATGTTCAGTGGTGGCGGGAGTGGTGGCAGCAATGCCCCGGCCGCCACCGATGGTCAGGCGCCGGCGCCTGCCCAGCCCGCTTCTCCCTCTACGGAACCTCACCACCAATGAAAACCAACCTGCTCTCCGCCATCCTGGCCTCGACCCTGCTGGTGTGCGCACCGGCCACCGTGCTGGCCCAGCCCGCCGCCGCCAGCGCGCCTGCGCAAGGCGCGGCCACCAAGACCGTCATCGACAGCAGCACCCGCATCCTGACCACGCTGGACCAGCGCCGCGCCGAGTTCCGTAGCAACCCGGCCGCGCTGCGTCAGTACATCAATGGCGAATTGAACAAGGCCTTCGACCGCGATTACTCGGCCCGTCTGGTGCTGGGCGTGCACGGCCGTGGCGCCTCGGACGCGGACATCAAGCTGTTTGCCGACGCACTGGCCGAGAACCTGATGCAGCGTTACGGCACCGCGTTGCTCAACTTCGAAGGCAAACCGACCTTCCGCGCCAAGTCCGAGAGCGCGCTGCCGGGCAACCGCGGCGTCAAGGTCTCCACCGACCTGCTGCGCGCCGGCAACGACCCGACCCCGGTCGACTACCTGATGCGCAACAGCGGCGGCCAGTGGAAGATCTTCGACGTGATGATCGAAGGCATTTCCTACGTGCAGACCTTCAAGACCCAGTTCGATGGCCCGTTGCGCGAGAAGGGCATCGCCAAGGTCGCCGCCGATCTGCGCAGCGGCAACCTGCAGGTCGGTGCGGCACCGGCCAATGGCAAGTAACAGCACCGTGCAACGCAACGGCGACACGCTGGCGCTGACCGGCGTGCTCGACCGTGCGGCGGTCACTGCGGCCTGGCCGCAGGCGATCGCCCAGCTCGATGGCGTGCGCACGCTCGACCTGACAGGTGTACAACGCCTGGACAGTGCCGGCGTTGCGATGCTGGCCGAACTGGCCGCGCGGTTGCGCGGCAACGGCACTGCGGCGGTGGTGGGCGAGGCGTCCGGTCTGGACGAATTGCGCGCCGCCTATCGCTTGTCTCCCACTCTCGATTTTCAGGCCTGAGCGCCACGCCATGACCCAGTTACGCACCCTCCCCTTGCTGGCCTGCCTGTTGTTGGGCGCCTGCGCCAGCCACGCGCCGAAGTCGGCACCGCCGTCGGCCAGTGCCGATACCGCACCCAGCACCGAAACACCAGTGCGTGACGATTCCGGAGTCACCGCGCAACCGGCCGCCGCCGGTTTCGCCGCGCCCGACGCGGTGCCTGCCAGCATGGCCGCTGCGCCTGCCCCACAGTCCGCTGCCGGCAGCGATGCCGGCACCGGAACCGCAGGTGCACCTACTTCAGCCGAAGACGACTTCGCTGCGCTGTATGGCACGGCCACGCCGCAGGCCGGCGCCGACGGTGCGCCGACGCAGCCGGGCGCTGCACCGGCCTACGACCCGTGGGAGCGCTATAACCGCGGCATGCACCGCTTCAACATGGCGGTGGACCGGGGCGTGGCACGTCCGCTGGCCACTGGCTACACCAAGGTGGTGCCGCAACCGGCACGCCTGGGCGTGACCAACTTCTTCGACAACCTCGGCACGCCGTTGACCATGGTCAACCAGCTGCTGCAGGGCCATCCGGTGTATGCGGTGCAGTCGCTGGGGCGCTTTGTGATGAACACCACCCTGGGCGTGGCCGGCCTGTTCGACCCGGCCAGCGCGGCCGGGATTCCGCGGCGGAGCGAAGACTTCGGCCAGACCCTGGGCGTGTGGGGCTGGCGCAATTCGCGTTACTTCGAGCTGCCGCTGTTCGGCCCACGCACCGTGCGCGACACCTTCGGCCTGGGCGGCGATATTCCGCTGTCGCCGTTGCGCCAGCTCGACGACAGCGGCGCGCGTTTCGCCCTGCAGGGCCTGCAGCTGGTGGACACGCGTTCGCAGCTGATGTCGCTGGATTCGCTGCGCGACCAGGCACCGGACGAATACGCGCTGACCCGCGATGCCTGGATGCAGCGCCGCAATTACCAGATCGTGCGCGATCTGCGCAGCCACCGCGACAAGAACAACCAGCTGCCGGATTATCTGCGCGAAGACAAGGACAGCACGGTACCGGTGGATGCGATGCCGATCCCCAACTGGGTACGTTGATCGGCGAGCTGTGGTGTGACCTGCATGCAAAAGCCCGGGAGCGATCCCGGGCTTTTTGCTTTGCGAAAAACATGCAGATGATGACGTGCGCCAGTGTCCGGCGCGGCCGCCTCGATCGCTGCGTGTTTTTAGCGCGGCCAACACCACTCGGCAAGTAGTCGTCAGTCGTGCGCTCGGCACCGGAGCGCACAGGTGGTGTATGCCGGTGCCGGGCAGCGGCTGCGCACCGGCGGTGAGCGCAAAAGATGACTGGCCGCCGTTAGATCTGAAACCCATTGAGATTGCCCGTCCGCAGCAGACCCGGATGACGTTGTACTCAGCCCTCGGCAGTGGCGCCTTCGAAGGTGCGCGGCAGTGCCTGATAACCGGAACCAAGCACTGTTCTAATCTCGCTGGTCTGCGCTTTGCGGATGAACTGGATGAGGCTCGTTCCGGCACAACGGATCGAGAAGCAGGCGCGGTCGATGACATAGAACTTGAAATCGTCCTGGTCGCGCCGCCAGCACAGAGACTCACCGTTGATGCTGCTGCCGTAGAAACGAAGCGCGTCGAAGAAGTGGGCGATGTCACGGCTTTCGTCGTCATAGGGTTCAAGGCAATCGAGATCGCCGATCGCGATGCCGTCTTCCAGGTATTGGTCGACCAGCGAATGAACTTGATCGTGGAGTTCGACACCTCGGACGAGCAGACCGTCATTGCCGAACATGCTGAAGGGCATCTCGATGACGAAAAGGCCGTTGGTCGTGCCGTAGCCGAATGTGCGTGCAAACAGCGCGTAGGAAGGCGGCAGCGGGCCGATCTGCGCTTGGAGGTCTGAGATCTCGTCGGCAGATGCCGTGCGCGTGATGGTCGCACGATCAAAAAGCTGAGTGAGGTCGTCGGTCATCCAGGGTTCCTTCGAAAAGACGCCAGGCCAGTCGCTCGTTATCAGCCGGCGCAGCAAGTGCTCGCCCCCAACGCCGCGTCTACTGCTGGTGCGTTGTCGTTGCGAGGCGTAGGTGATTCGTTAGCGTCGCGCGGATCTCCATCATTTCGCCTGCCTCGCCGCCACCGCGCTTGATTCGCATGCCTGGCTTGGCAAGACGTGCTCGATGCAGGCGGTTACTGTCATCTTCAATCGCAAGAAAATCGACGCATCATCTGCGCGTGGTCACATCCGTTTGCGGAGGCTTGGGATTTTGAACGATAGCCAGGAAGCCAACAGGCAAAATGCAAAGCCGACCACAAGCACAACCGCAATCATTGGCCACTTTTCCATCCATTCGATACGGTAAAAGCACGTTGCCGGCTCGCCATTGATGAGCGCGCCATCAGGACATGGATTGGCCAGGCGGCTGTGGTACCACAGCGCCAGACCGGTGACGCAGGCAAGCATGCTGATCAAGATCAGCATCAGAACACCGGCTCGAACGCGTGTCTTGCCTGGCATTGAAGGACGGCTGCCTGCATTATGCAGCCGCAGCCAATGCGGCATCCACCGCTGCGCGCAGGCGTGCATCGTCGGCCGGCACATCCGGAGCGAAGCGCTCGATGACGGCGCCGTCGCGGCCGATCAGGAATTTTTCGAAGTTCCACAACACGCCCGGTGCGGGGTTTGCGGCAATGCCGTAGCCGGCGAGTTTCTCGCGCATCGGGCCATCGCCGGTGGCGCTCGGGCGCGCGCTGGTCAGGGCCTGATATAACGGATGGGTGTCTGCACCGGTGACGGCGATCTTGGAGAACATCGGGAAGGTGACGTCGTAGGTGAGCTGGCAGAACTGCGCGATCTCCGCCTCGCTGCCGGGTTCCTGGCCGTTGAAGTCGTTGGCCGGGAACGCCAGCACTTCCAGGCCCGCCGCATGCTTTTCGCGGTACAGCGCTTCCAGGCCTTCGTATTGCGGGGTGAGGCCGCACTTGGAAGCGACGTTGACCACCAGCAGTACCTTGCCGCGGTAGTCGGCCAGGGTGGCCGGTGCGCCGTCGATGCGTGTCACCGGAATGGCGTGGATGCTGGAAGTCATGGGTGCGTCCTGATTGGCGGGAAGCACCAGAGCATAAACCGCCGGGCGCGCGCGAGCGATGTCGCCCGCGCGCGCATCAGCCGGTCAATCGATACACAGCGCCGCCTGGCCTTTGCCACCCACCACAGCCTGGCGGCAGCCGAAACGATCGCTGTCGCGTTGGCAGGTGCCGGTGGTGACGGTACCGGTCGGCACGATGCTGGTGGCCAGACAATCGCCGCTGCAATCGGCCTTGTCGGTGCAGGTCTTGCCGGCATCGGCATACGGCACGATGCAACGCGGAATCTGCATGCGGCCTACCGGACGTAATTGGCCGCCTTTTGCGGTGCACGCGGCTGCGTCGGCAGACGCTGCATTTGCAGGCGGTGACGCACTCGCTGCAGCGCCGGACTTGGCGGGCGGCGTAACGCTACATGCGGTCAGCAGCAGCGCGCACATCATTGGGTGGATCCATCTAGCCGCCATAGAAATCTCTTCTCGGACAAGGTGCATGCAAGCATCGCGGGAGCGCTGTCTGCGTGATGTGGTTGGAATGCGACGCAGAAAGATCACGTCTTGAACCTGCTGTTGTTGTAGGAGCGCACCCGGGCGCGATGAGGCGTTATCGGTAAGGCTTCGTCGCGCCCGGGTGCGCTCCTACGGTGGGCTGTGTGTTGGCTGGCGTCTGCGGGTGAATCATTCCTGCTCGTCGCCGATGTCATCGTCGGTGCCGTTGTCGGCATCGTCCAGCAACGCTTGGGATTGGTCGCCGGACAGCGTTTCCACGCCGCGCAGGCGGCGTTCGATGGTGCGGGTCTTGCGGCTGGCTTCGCCGAGGCTCTTGCCGACGGTGCTGATCTGCCGCTCGGCCTTCTCCAGAATATTGGCGAACTTGCCGAACTCGCTCTTCACTGCGCCCAGCACCTGCCAGACCTCGCTGGAGCGTTTTTCGATGGCCAGCGTTCGGAAGCCCATCTGCAGGCTGTTGAGCAGGGCGGTGAACGTGGTCGGGCCGGCCAGTACCACGCGATGTTCGCGCTGCAGCAGATCGACCAGGCCGGCGCGGCGGATGACTTCGGCGTACAGGCCCTCGGTGGGCAGGAACATCACCGCGAAATCCGTCGTGTGCGGCGGGCTGACGTACTTGTCGCTGATGGATTTGGCCTGCACACGGATGGCGCGCTCCAGCTGCGCAGTCGACTGCTTGATCGCGTCCAGGTCGCCCTTTTCCTGCGCGTCGATCAGGCGTTCGTAGTCCTCGCGCGGGAACTTGGCGTCGACCGGCAGCCACACCACCGTGTCGTCGCCGCGCCCGGGCAGGCGGATGGCGAAGTCCACCGCTTCGGCGCTGTCGGGTTTGACCCGCACGCCGCGCGCGTACTGCTCCATCGTCAGCGTCTGCTCGAGGATGTTCTCCAGCTGCACTTCGCCCCAACCGCCGCGGTCCTTGACGTTGCTGAGCACGCGCTTGAGATCGCCGACGCCGGTGGCCAGTTGCTGCATTTCGCCCAGGCCGCGCTGCACCTGCTCCAGGCGCTCGGAAACGAGTTTGAAGGACGCATCCAGGCGTGTGTTGAGCGTGGTCTGCAGTTTTTCGTCGACGGTGGCGCGCATCAGCTCCAGCTTGCTGGCGTTGTCGCTTTGCAGGCTGGCCAGTTGCTGTTCCAGCGTGGCGCGCATCTCGCCGATGCGCAGTTCGTTGCGCTGGGTGAGTTCGCTCAGGCGCTGGCCAAGCGCTTCGGTGAAGCGTTGCTGCGACTCGCCGGCTTCGGCGCGGCCCTTGCGGGCATCCTCGGCCAACGCTTCGCGCAACGCGGCCATATGCGTGTCGGTACGTGCGATCAGGTCGGTCAGTTGCTGGCCGAACACGTGGATGCGGGTTTCCTGCTGCTGGCCGAAGCCTTCGAGCTGGGTGCGCAGTTCGGTGAGCCGCAGGGTCAATAATTCGCCGGTGCGTTGCTGGGCCAGGCCGCTTTCTTCGCGCGCCTTGCGGGCATCTTCGCCAAGGGCATCGCGCAGCAAATCCAGACGTTGATCGGTGCGGGTGGACAACTCGGTGAGGTTACGCGCGAAGGTTTCCAGACGCGCATCCTGCTGCCGCGCCAGGCCTTCGAGTTGCTCGCGCAGTTCGCCGCGGCCGTCGCGTTGTTCGGCGCGCAGCGCCAGTTCCAGACCGGTGGTGGAAGGACGCCGCAGCAGGGCGAGCAGCTGCAGCACGAGGACTGCAACCAGCAGTCCGAGAAGGATCAGGGATTCGGATGACATGCGCGCAGTGTAGCGGGGCCGGTCGCAGCGGCTGCGTCGGTGCGGTGCGGGGTGGGTCGTCGGCGATCACGGCGCAGGCGCCTGGGGCTGTCCGAAGCCGGCATGCCGTCCAAGCGCTAGCTCGGTGGCAAGCACGCGTTGTTCGGCGTGCCGGAACGCTGCGCGATCGCGACGTCAGCGCCGTCAGAACCCTTCCAGCACCAGCTTGCCGCGGGTGCGATGCGATTCCAGTGCGGCGTGGGCGCGGCGCAGGTTGTCGACGCTGATGCGGCCGTAGTGCTCGCCCAACGTGCTGCGCAGCGTGCCGCTATCCACCAGCGCGGCGACGCGGTTGAGCAGGTGGTGCTGGGCGATCATGTCGTCGGTGGCGAACAGCGAGCGGGTGAACATGAATTCCCAGTGCAGCGACGCGCTCTTGCGCTTGAGCGGCAGCACATCGAGCGTGGCCGGGTCGTCGATCAGCGCCAGCTGGCCTTGCGGTGCGAGCACGTCCACCAGCTGGGCGAAATGCTGGTCGGTGTGGGTCAGGCTGGCGACGTGCTCGACCTGAGCGATGCCGATGCGCTGCAGGCCCTCGCTCAGCGGCTGGGTGTGGTCGATGACGTGGTGGGCACCGAGCGCGTACACCCAATCCTGGGTCTGCGGGCGCGAGGCGGTGCCGATCACGGTCAGCTTGGTCAGCATGCGCGCCAGCTGCACCAGGATCGAGCCGACGCCACCGGCGGCGCCGACCACCAGCAGGGTCTGGCCCTGCCCGCCGTCTTCGGCGATGCGCAGGCGGTCGAACAGCAATTCCCAGGCGGTGATTGCGGTCAGCGGCAACGCGGCGGCCTGAGCGTCATCGAGCGTGGCCGGCTTGCGCCCGACCAGGCGTTCGTCCACCAGGTGGTATTCGGCATTGGTGCCGGGGCGATTCAAGGTGCCGGCGTAGTACACCGCATCGCCGGGCCGGAACAGGCCGACCTCGCTGCCCACCGCATCGACCACGCCGCTGGCGTCCCAACCGAGCACGCGCGGCGCGTCGACCGCGGCATTGGCGCGCACCTTGGTGTCGACCGGATTGACCGAGATGGCATGGATACGCACGCGCAGGTCGCGCGGGCCGGGCTCAGGCAGCGGCAGCTCGAGCGCGACCAGCGCGCGCGGGTCGTCGATGGGCAGACCGTGCTGCGGGTAGGCGATGGCTTTCATGGCGGGCGTCGTGCGGGGAGAGGACTACATGGTCGGCCGCCGGGATTAAGAGAAAAACCGGCAAACTGCGCAAGCACTTTCACAGCTGGAGTGAAGATGGTCCGCTTCGACGACTTGGCGCTGTTCGTGCGCACGGCAGCGCTGGGCAGTTTTTCCAATGCCGCGCGCGAGGCCGACCTGCTGCCCGGCCAGGTCAGCGCGGCGGTGGCGCGGCTGGAGCGGGCACTGGACCTGCGCCTGTTTGCGCGCTCCACGCGCAGCCTGCGGCTGACCGCTGAGGGCGAGCAATACATGCCCTACGCACGCCAGGTGCTGGAGCTGCTGCGCGATGGGCGCGAGCAGGTGCGCGGGCGCGACAGCGAACTGCAGGGCGTGCTGCAGGTGACCGCCCCGTCGGATCTGGGCCGCAATGTGCTGCTGCCGTGGCTGACCGAGTTCCGCGCCGCACATCCACGCCTGCGCCTGCGCCTGCATCTGTCCGACCAGGTGGCGGACCTGTATCGCGCGCCGGTGGATGTGGCGTTCCGGCTTGGGCGTATCGACGATGCGGAGCACGTAGCGCTGCCGCTGGCGCCGCACAACCGGCGCGTATTGGTCGCCGCGCCGTCGTATCTGCAGCGGCACGGGCAGCCGGCCACGCTGGATGCGCTGCGCGAGCACGCCTGTCTGTTGTATCTGCTGGCCGGGCGCGCCTACGACCGCTGGCAGTTCGCGCTGGAGGGGCGTCGCCACATCGTGCCGGTGCGCGGGGCGATGCTGTGCGACGACGCCGACATCGTGCGGCGCTGGGCCGTGGCGGGCGAAGGCATCGCCTACAAATCCTGGCTGGATGTGTGCGCCGACGTGCAGGCCGGGCGCTTGCAGGTGCTGTTCCCGGACTGCGGCGACCGCCTGCCGCTGCACCTGGTATGCCCGCATCGCAAACAGTTTTCGCCGGCAGTACGGCAGTTGCACGCGCTGTTTGCGCAGCGCTGCCAGGCGATGACGGCGTTGTATCCGCTGGCTTGATACGCGGTGATCCTGCTGCGTTAGAAGATCGGCGCGTTGGATGGACATGCGCGCTTGGGCGCGTGCCGGCCGCTGGCACGCACTCGGTCAACAGCGCTCGCCGCCTGCGATCTGCACTGGAGTCACGTCCCGCCAGACATTCCGTAGTCCGGCATCCACGTCCGGCCAAGCCAGCCCCAGCGCCACAAGGTCTACTCCGGCTGTCTTAAGTCCAGGCGATGGCGCGTTCGTTGCGGTGATCGCGTCATGGATGTTGCGACTGGTCATGCTGCTGCCAGATGGCACGCGCGCCCTGCCCGCTGCGGCCGCATGACCTTGGACAGATAGCTTTGCTGCAGCGCGTTGGGCGACACTCGGCGATTCTTTTGGTTCCTTCGAGGTCCGCATGTCGTCTTGGCTCCGGCGCAAATCCATCGATCAGGTCACCGTGCACGAGGCCGGCCGGCAACTGGTGCGCAGCCTGAGTTGGCCGCATCTGATTGCGCTGGGGATCGGGGCGATCGTCGGCACCGGCATCTACACGCTGATCGGCGTGGGTGCGGACAAGGCCGGCCCGGCGGTGCTGCTGTCCTTCGTTGCCGCCGGCATCGTGTGCGCCTGTGCGGCGCTGGCGTATGCGGAAATGGCCACGATGATGCCGGCCGCCGGCAGCGCCTACACCTACAGCTACACCGCGCTCGGCGAGAGCATCGCCTGGGTGGTGGGCTGGAGCCTGGTGCTGGAATATTCGCTGGTGGTCAGCACCGTGGCGGTGGGCTGGTCGGGCTATTTCGTCGGGTTCCTGCAGTGGTTGGGAGTCAACCTGCCGCATGCATTGATTGCCGGGCCGCACGCCGGCGGCATCGTGAACCTGCCGGCGGTGGTGATCACCTTCCTGGTGGCCGGCATGTTGATGGCCGGCACCAAGGAAAGCGCCACGCTCAATGCGGTGCTGGTGGTGTTGAAGATCATCGCGCTGGGCGTGTTCGTGGCGATCGCCTTGCCCGCGTTCAACAGCGCCAACCTGCAGCCGTTCATGCCGTACGGTTTCTCCAAGGCGATGGGGCCGGACGGTGTGGAGCGCGGGGTGATGGCGGCGGCAGCGATCATCTTCTTTGCGTTCTACGGGTTCGATGCGATTTCCACCGCCGCCGAAGAGACCAAGAACCCGGGGCGCGATCTGTCGATTGGTATCGTCGGTTCGATGATCGGCTGCACGCTGATCTACGTGCTGGTGGCGCTGTCGGCCGTGGGCGCGTTGAGCTTCACCGTGTTCGGCAAGAGCCCGGAGCCGTTGGCGTTGATCCTGCGCGAGCTGGGCCACGGCAAGGCAGCGTTGGTGATTGGTGCGGTGGCGATCATCGCGCTGCCGACGGTGCTGCTGGCGTTCCTGTACGGGCAGAGCCGGATCTTCTTTGTGATGTCGCGCGATGGGCTGTTGCCGCGCGGCTTGTCCAAGGTCAACGCCCGCACCGGCACGCCGGTGGCGATCACCTTGTTCACCGCGGTGCTGGTGGCGGCGTTGGCGGGTGTGGCGCGGCTGGACGAAATCGCCGCGTTGGCCAATGCCGGCACGTTGGCCGCGTTTACTGCCGTGGCGGCATGTTTGCTGGTGTTGCGCGTGCGCGAACCCACCCGTGCGCGGGCGTTCCGCACGCCGCTGGCCTGGGTGGTGGGACCGGTGGCGATCCTGGGCTGCCTGTATCTGTTCTGGAGCCTGCCGAGCACCACGCAGGGCTGGTTCCTGGTCTGGAACGTGCTGGGCGTAGTGGTGTATGTGGCGTATGGGCGGCGCAATAGCCGGCTGGCGAAGGCTGGTTAGTCCCTTCTCCCATCGGGAGAAGGTGCCCGTAGGGCGGATGAGGGTACGGGCGGAGCCTCATGCATTCATTTTTGGTAAGTGGCTTTGCCCCGTACCCTCACCCCAACCCCCGCTCCGCGTCCCGGCCCGCGCTAGCAGCGCGGGCGCTCCCAGGCACGCGCGCCAGTGGCGCGCAAGCTGTGCCTTATCGCCCCGGGGGAGAGGGGCTTCAAGCTGCGCGCTGCTGGTCAGTGCTTGCGGCGTCGAGGCTTCCGGTTACTGCGCCGCTGCAGGCGTGGCGCAGAACGAGGTTGGGAGTGCATCCGCTTGGGTGCCCCAGCCTTGCGTGGGCGCCTGCTTGGTGAGCGCAAACGACAACGTGCCGCCTTGCTGCAATTGCGCCCAATCCAGGAAGACCTTGGTCTGCGGCGTGCCGTTCAAACGCACGCCCTGCACGTACTGCAGCGCGCGGCCATCGGCGCCCGGGGCGTCGATGCGCAAACGTTTGCCGTTGCCCAGGTCCAGCGTGGCGCGCTTGAAACGCGGCGTGTGCAACAGGAACTCGCCGCTGCCCGGCACTGCCGGATACAGCCCCAAGGCGCTGAACAAATACCAGGCCGACATCGTGCCGAGGTCGTCGTTGCCGGTGACGCCATTGGGCGCATTGGTGAACAACTGCTGCGCGGCGCGCACCACGGTGGCGGTCTTCCACGGCTGGCCGATCAGCGTGTACATCCACGGCGCGTGCAGGTCGGGCTCGTTGTTGGGGTTGTAGCGGTACTGGTTGTAATAGCTGTACGGGCCGACCACCCAGTGCGTGCGCGCGCCGTTGAGCGGGTACTTGAGCAGGTCGTCGTAGGCGAAGAAGGTGTCCAGGCGTTTGCCTGCCTGGTCGCTGCCATGCATGGCCTGCAGCATGCCGGGGATGTCCTGCTGCACCAGCCATTGGTATTGCCAGGCGGTGCCTTCGTGGAAGCCATGTTGCGCGCGTGGGCTGTACTGGTCGTTGGACGGCGCGTACCAGCTGCCATCTTCCAGGCGTGGACGCGGGAAGCCGGCAAAGCCGGTGTCCGCATCGCGCACCGTGGCGTCCCAGACGTGGTGCCAGTTGCCGCCACGCGCACGCAGCTGGGTGCTGTCGTCGGCATGGCCCAGAGCTTGGGCCATCTGTGCCAGCGCGCAATCTGCCAGGGCGTATTCCAGCGTGGCCGAGCCGCCGTGGTGCGGGTCCACGTCCATGCCCTTGGACGGAAACGCGCGGTCGTATTGCACGAAGCCATTGGCGAGATAACTCGCGTTGCCCGAGCGCCCGGAATGCCGCGAGTTGATCGGCGGTTGGCCGAAGGCGTTCTGCCGTAGCGCGGCGTAGGCCTTGGCCTCGTTGCCCTGCAGCGCGCCGAAGCGCCACAGGTCGACCATGAAGGGCGTCACCGGGTCGCCGGTCATGATGTTGGTGTCGTAGTTGGCGTAGCCCCAACGCGGCAGCCAGCCGCCCTGCTGATGGATCGCCAGCAGCGAGCGGCCGATGTCGCGCGCGCGCTGCGGGCGCAGCAAGGCGAGCAGCTGATTCTGCGAGCGATAGGTGTCCCACAGCGAAAAGTACTCGTAGTAGGTCCAGCCCTCGGCACGATGGATCGCATCGTCATAGCCGCGGTAGCGGCCATCGGCATCGCTGCCGGTGAGCGGCTGCAACAAGGCGTGGTAGAGCGCGGTGTAGGCCACGCTGCGGTCGTCCTTGCTGGCGCCGTCCAGCTGCAGGCTGGCCAGTTCTTTGCGCCAGACCTGCTGCGCGCGCTGGCGCATCTGCTCCAGGCTCAGCAACGTGCCGCCCTGCATGCCATCGGCGCGCAGATTGGTGCGTGCGCCGTCGGCATCCACATGCGAGATGGCGCTGACCACGGTCACCGCACGCGCGTCCTTGCCCTTGCCCAGCGGGAAGCTGAGCCAGGCGCCATTGGGTTTGAGCTCGCCACCCATGCCGTGACGCGCGCCGGGCACGCCGCCGTCTTCGCCCCACACCCCGTGCGCGGTGAACGGGCGATCGAATTCCAGCCGGAACCAGGTGGTGTATTCGTGGCCGCCACAGAAACTCTGCGTGACCAGCTTGCCTTCCACCACGCGGTCGCCGACCAGCTGCACCTGGCTACCGATCACCACGTGGCGGTCGTTGGCCTGGGCCACGTTGATCAACAGATGGCCGGTGTCGGCGCCGGGCGCGAAGGTGTAACGCTCGGCAGCGGCGCGGGTGAGTGCAGTGGCTTCGGCGTCGATACCGCCATAGTCGGTGAGCCGCACCTTGTAGTAGCCGGCCTGGCCCACTTCGCCGGCATGCGTGTAGCGCGCGGCATAGCGCTTCTGGTCGAAGGTCTTGGCGTCGGCGGTGTCGAAATCGCCGCCCGGGCCGATGCTGCCGATCACCGGCAGGATCGACACCTGCCCGCCCTGCTCCCAGCAACCCGCGCCGGACAAAAACGAATGCCCAAAGCCGCGGATGTTGGGGTCGTCATAACGCCAGCCGGCGTAGTGCGCGCCGATCGGGCTGACCTGGATCAGGCCGAACGGGGCGGACGCGCCGGGATACGTATTGCCGTCGTCCTTGCTGCCGATGAAGGTGTTGATCTGCGCCGGGTCCTGCGCGGCCAGCGGCGGCGCAACCGCCATGCCGAGCAGGCAAAGGGCAGCGGCGCGGCGCCACAGCGAGGTTGATGGAAGAGGCAACAAAGAGCGATACGACGCAACAGCAAAGACCATGCAAGACACCTCGGAGGAGAGGGCGGCCGGGGCCGCAGGTGAGATCGCGCGTACCGGTCGCCCCAAGACGCGGCGACCGGCGCAGGACGAGCGTGCGCGAAGACCGACGCATGCCACAACCCCGGATGGCGTCAGGCGCAGCAATTACCTTGTCTGGATGCACCGCTCCACGTCGCACTCACTCCGCACAGAACACGCGCCGATGGCGACGCAGCGGAGGATTGCCACGTCCTGATTGCCCTTGAATTCAGCCAAACAGCTTAAGAGCGGCTCACACACCGTACCGAGCAGTCGTCAGGTGGGTGCGGACGGCGCTCTCAGCACCGGGGTGGACGCGTGGACCATGCCGCACCGAGCAACGGCCGCGCCCGCCTGGCGGTGGGCACAGTCGTTTTGTTAGCTGCTCTTAGGAATCGTCCAGGCGGCACGGCGGTGTGGCACGACCTGGTCAGGGCTCCGACATGGTGCCCGCGTTCTCTTGGACCAACCTCCACTCCGGCCGACTCCTGGCGGCGCGTCAGTCGCGCGTGGAGGCAAGCGTTTGGTGATCCGGCGGTTCGAACAGATCTGCGTAGCGCGCACTGAAGCTTTCACGGTCGGTGACGAAGGCTTCCAGGTCTGGCACATTTCCGCGCGCGAATGGGGGCAGCTCGACCCCATGCGCGTTTGCCAAGGCACGGATGGCCAATTCGGTCTTTGCCGCGCTTCCTCGCCGGTCAGGCATCGCATGAGCCATCCACCAATGCAGGTTGCCAAGCGCCGGCATCAGCTCGGCGGGATCGTGGCGTCGGGCAACCAGGTCGTCGAACAAGTTCTCGACATGGTTCATGATCGGCTGTACCAGTTCGAAAGGAGTGTGCTGGATGCAGAATGGAAAAGCGGCGGCTTCAACCGGTCCATCCTGTTCTGCGCGCCCCTGTTGGGCGAGCGGGTGGTGAAAGTCGTCCGGATTCACTGCCAGCCGTAGCTGGGTAAGCGGAATCTTTTCCCCATTCAATTCGCCCACCATTTCGAAGACGTCATGCGCCATGAACCCGTCGGGCATCTTCAGCCCAGCATCCGCAGCAAGGCCATTGGCTTGCCGAACCAGCGGAAGCTGGCGCACTCGTTGTCGCAGATGCGCATAGTGCGGTGAGAGGGGTGTGGTGACGTTGGTCTGCCGTGGGTAACCAGCCGCAAATGGCTGAGCATCCCCTTCTTTCGGTTTGCCGGGACCACCTGGCTGCGCTGTTTGCTGGGTGGCCCAGCTATGACGCGCTGCGCCCGAGAAATCCCACAGTTGGCGGAAGGTCTGGATCTGCCCGCTTGCGATGCGTGCGCCTCCTTCCCGGGCCGTGGAATGAAAGCGGCGACCATACTGTTGATTTTCTGGTGTCGATTCCTGGTTGACGCGTAGATCTGGCCACCGTGCCACACCGGTCAACGCAATCTGTGTGGGCGAGAGTTTGCTTTGCGCCACAGGTCCTGGCAGTGCGTGACGGATGGGTGGCGATACGGCGGTGAACAGATGGTCCAGCCCCTGCGTACCAGGTGCCAGCGCCGCCGATGTGTCGACTCCCCGCAATTCAGTGCCAGCCAAAACTAGAGGTCTGCGGTTGATGTTGATCACGGAACTCGGCGGGCGTTAGCCCGCCCAGGCTGTCGTGCGGTATCTGTTGGTTGTAGTCGGCCAGCCAGTGTTCGGTCTGTTCGCGGACCTCGCTCAGCGTGCGGAAGAGATGCATATCCAGCACGCCGCGCCGGTAGCTGCCGTTGAAGCGTTCGATGAAACCGTTTTGCATCGGCCGTCCCGGCTCGATGAAATCCAATGCGATGCCTTTGCACTCGGCCCACTCGGCCAAGGCTAATGCGACAAACTCCGGGCCATTGTCCAAGCGAAGCTTAGCGGGATAGCCGCGCCAGGCTGCGATGCGTTCCAACGTGCGGATGACGCGGGCCGCCGGAAGATTCAAGTCCACTTCGATCGCCAAGGCTTCCCGACTGAAGTCGTCAATGACATTGAACGTGCGGAAACGCCGACCATCCCACAGCGCATCGGACATGAAGTCGATTGACCATCCAGCATTGGGTCGCTCTCCGCATGCCAGCGGTTGTGGATGACGCGTCGGGACCCGACGCCTGCTGCGACGACGCTGATTAAGCTTCATCAGGCAATACACGCGCCAGACCCTCTTGTGATTCCACACATGTCCGCGACGACGGATGATCTGAAAAAGTTTTCCAAAACCACGCTCGGGAAAACGCTCGGCCAATTCGGACAACAGTGCAATGACCTCCTCGTCGCGATCAGGACGACGCCGATAGCGCGCCGTCGAGCGAGCCACGCCAACGACCGCACAGGCCCGGCGCTCGCTCCAGCCATGTTGCTCGACGAGCCAGGCAAGAAGCGGGCGTTTATGCGCCGGGTCTACAGCTTTTTTGCGATGACATCCTTGAGTGCATGGTTTTCCATCGCAAGCTCGGCGTACATGCGTTTGAGCTTGCTGTGCTCGGTCTCCAGGTCGCGAAGGCGCTGCACATCAGCTACCTCCATGCCACCGTACTTGGACTTCCAGACGTAGTACGTCGCGTCGGAAATACCCAGCTCGCGGCACACATCCTTGACCTGGCGGCCGCCCTCAACCTGCTTCAGCGTGGCGACAATCTGGCTTTCTGTGAACTTGCTCTTGCGCATCGTTGGTCTCCTCGGTGGCTAGTGTGCCCGGAGACCTGTAGTTATGGATGGATCAAGTTTACGGGGAGTCGACAGATGCCGCGGCCTTTAGCAACATCTTGGGTCCGTGCGTCGTGACGGATTGAATTGCCGGCTCATGGAAAAGACTGCTCTCGATGTGCAGCCTGCGTGCGCCTTGCTCTTCGGCGTAGAGCAGCTGCAACTGCACATCCGAACTGATCCGTTGCTCTGGAGTCAGCGCCTCGGAGGGACGGTGGCGCTGTAGATCCACGGTCACTTTTTCGCCCGGTCTGGACAGTGCCATCTCGATACCTGCCAAGGCCGCATTTACCGGCTGCATTGGCAGTGTTTGATGACTCGCACCTTCGGAAGTGTTCGCTGTTTCCTTCGTGCCGGCACAAAGCATGCCGGGAAGCGCTTTTCTCACCTTCCGTTTGAGTCCGCTCAGGGGGCCGACGGCGGTCGTCGATGCCTGCGGCGCATCTCTCAGTTGCGGTGACTGCGGTGTATCGCTCGAGGCAATGCCGCTGTGCGATGGCGCTTTGTTGATCTTCATAAGATCCGGTAGTGCAGGACTACGGTGTTTGTTTTTTTGAACATAGCGCACAACGACTTGCATTCAGACGATGGGCTGAGAAAGTGGTGGCGCTTCAAGCGAAGCGTTCGTCTGCCCTAACCAAAAATGCAACAGTTCTGGCGGTGTCCCCCGGACCCGAAGCACCAGGAGACGTCTGCGCGCAGCTGCGGTGCTCCAAGCATGCGAACACGTCCGTGCTGCAGTTTGTGGATCGTGAGCGCACAAGGAGGTAGAAGACCGGCGCGCCTGCAAGCGCAGTGTCTTGGATCCACCGCATCGGTTCGAGCCGGTTCCAACGGGTGCCGTCCTCATCCGTTTTGCAGCGAGCAAACGTCATTGGAAATCTCGTCGCTCAACAGCACATTGGCAGCCATAGCCCATTTTTGAATACGGTCGGCAGGGACGCGACCACGCTGCCCAGCAGCTGCTTGACGCCGATCAGGCGCGAGGCCTTGCGCAACTGACCAATGCTGAGCACCTCGATACAGCCGAAGAAGGCATTCGGAAATCATGCCGATCTTGACCGTTCAACCGACGCTCGGCGTCTTCGGCGACTTTTTGCAGGCCGCCTCCTTGGTTCTGAGTGCGCCGTCCACATCCACATGACGACTGCTCGCTACGTTTTTGTTGGCCGCTCTGAACGTATCGAGCCGCATTCATGACGACATGCGGTGGGCGATGGTCGGCTCAGAAATCGAACACGTATTCTGCCGCGATCTCGCGGCCGATCGGGCTGAACAGGCGACTGTTGTAGCACTCGTAATCGAGTTTGTACGGGCCCTTGTGGTTGTAGCCAGTGCTGTTGAAGACGTTGTTGACGTAGAGATTGAGCTTCATCGCCGGGGTGATGCGGTAACCGAGATTGACGTTCCAGGTGCGACGTCCCCCCAATTTTGAGTAGCACCTCAGTTTGGAGTCCAATTCCCTATCCCGAGTAGATTGGACGTGAAGAAGCGTTTTTCCGAAGAGCAGATCATCGGCTTCCTGCGCGAGGCTGAAGCGGGCGTGGCCATCAAGGACCTTTGCCGGCGGCATGGCTTCAGCGAGGCCTCGTACTATCTGTGGCGCAGCAAGTTCGGCGGGATGAGCGTGCCCGATGCCAAGCGGCTCAAGGACCTTGAGGCCGAGAACACGCGACTGAAGAAGTTGCTGGCCGAGCAGTTGTTCGAGAACGACCTGATCAAGGATGCGTTGCGAAAAAAGTGGTGAGCGCACCGGCGCGTCGTGCGCTGGTGCGCGAGTGGATCGGGCGTGGTGCCAGCGAGCGTCGTGCCTTGGCAGTGATCGGCATGAGCGCCAGCGCGCTGCGCTATTGCCCACGCCAAGACCGCAACGGCGAACTGCGCGAGCGCATTCTTGCGTTGGCGCATCGCCATCGCCGCTACGGTGTGGGGATGATCTATCTCAAGCTGCGACAGGAAGGACGCCTGGTGAACTACAAGCGCGTGGAGCGGTTGTATCGCGAGCAGCAGCTACAAGTTCGGCGCCGCAAGCGCAAGAAGGTACCGGTTGGCGAGCGTCAGCCGCTGCTTCGGCCGGCGCGGGCCAACCAGGTGTGGTCGATGGACTTCGTCTTCGACCGCACCGCCGAAGGTCGAGTGATCAAGTGTCTGGTGATCGTGGACGACGCAACGCACGAAGCGGTCGCCATCGAGGTGGAGCGCGCGATCTCCGGGCACGGTGTTGCACGCGTGCTGGATCGGTTGGCAGAGAGTCGCGGCCTGCCGCAGGTGATCCGCACCGACAACGGCAAGGAGTTTTGCGGTAAGGCCATGGTCGTCTGGGCGCATGCCCGTGGCGTGCAGTTGCGGCTCATCCAGCCAGGCAAACCGAACCAGAACGCCTACGTCGAATCCTTCAACGGCCGGCTACGCGACGAATGCCTCAACGAGCACTGGTTCCCGACGTTGCTGCATGCGCGCACCGAGATCGAACGCTGGCGACGCGAATACAACGAGGACTGACCCAAGAAAGCAATTGGCGGCATGACGCCGTCCGCTTATGCCCAACATCTGGCAAACACCGATATCATCAACCCCGGACTCTAAACCCGATCGCTACTCAGGGCGGGGGGACGTCGGGTGATCGCCGGGCCCACGCGTCCGTCGTACTTGCGTGTGCTCTGGCCGACGGTGGGGCTGGCCGGATCGGTGTCGGTGCAGCCGGCACGGTCGTCGGGCACGCCGCCATCGGAAGACGGTACGCAGCCGCCGGGTTGTCCAGCCGGCCCAGGCCCCAGTGCGAACGCACGCCGGGCACCGCGCCGACGCGGTCGCCGTAGACGGTGGCGTTCCAGTTGTCATGGAGCCAGTTCACACTGCCGCGCAGCTTGCTGCGGATGTCGCGGTCGCGGCGCTCGGGGTTGGGGTCGGTGCGGTAGGTCTGCTCGCGCATCGAACGCAGCTTGGTGTAGTCGAGCCAGAGCGAGAAATCGCCGATGCCGGTCTTGAGCTGGTAGCGCGCCGACAGATCGATACCGCTGACATCGCGCTGGGCCAGGTTGATCGGGCCGCGCTCGATGGCGGTGATGGCGCCGCTGCCATGGCGGTGCACGCGCGCCAGGATCGAGGCGCAGTAATCGGCGCCGCCCCGGGTGGACCAGGCCTGGCCCGGGGCGACGGTCAGCCCGGTGCGGCAGCCGGCTTCGTCACGCAGGATGGTGGTCTCGTCGATGTCGCGGATTTCCTTCTCCAGGTGGATGCGCACACGGCGCCGCAACAATCCCGGCGGGCTCTAGCGGACCAGCTGTTGCGTAATTCCTTGCAGATCAATTGCTTGACGCGTTCAGCGATTGCTGACGGACATTGCCAGCTGCGCTAACGGATGAGGTCGTCTTGGGCAGCGGCTGGCCGGCGGTTTGGCCGCTGCGGGTGTCCTTCTCCCGTGTACGGGAGAAGGTGCCCCGAAGGGGCGGATGAGGGCCGTGTTTCAGGCAGGAATCCGTCCTGAAAGCATCCATCCCCGGCCTTCAAGGCAGAAGCGACGACACACCAGCAACGGCGCGGGCGATGGCTCGCCAGTGTGGTGGCATCCACAAAAAAGCCCGGTCATAGGACCGGGCTCGGCAACACGTTGGCGGCGGCGGGAGGGGCCGGCGCTGCGGTGTGCGGTGACGTCAGATCCAGCGCATGCCTTCGAACGGGTTCCAGCTGGTGCTGCCCTTCGCCTTGTCCAGGTAATAGGCGTAGTTGGCGATCATGCCGGTCAGCAACGACAGCGGCAGCCACAGCACATTCTGGAACGCGGCCGGCAGGAACGAGGCCACGATGCTCAGCACGATGCTGATGCCGATCAGGCTCAACGCCTTACGCCACAGGCCGATGATGAAGAAATAGATGACGCCGAAGAAGAAGGCATAGAAATTCATGCCGATCTTGACCTTGTCACCAAAGCTCAACGTCTTCAGCGCTTCCTTGTACGCCGGCTCCTTGGGGCCGCCATGACGGTCGAAGAAGTCGAAGCGGAATTGCCACTTGGGGCTGAGCTGGGTGCGATCAAAGGTGTCCATTCCAATCCATGTAGTTGAAAACGGTTACATGATAGGCGATCGCGTATTCAGGAGCACGTGTTTTGCAGCGAACTCGGCAATCCGCGGCCGACCCACACCGGCCGGGGATTACCCGGCCACCCCCAACCATCTCCCAACGCCAGCCGCTACCGCTGCTGGTTGACCCCGCTGCCGCGCCGTGCGCGTCGCAGGGCGTAGAGCGAATGGTCGGCGCGGTCGACCACCGCGGTCAGCGCTTCGCCTTCCTGGCGCAAGGCCGTGCCCAGCGTGAACAGGATCGGCGCATCGTCGCTGGCCGCCATGTAGGTGCGCACCAGCTCTTGCAACTGCTGCTCGCTGGCCTGGTGCAGCAGCACCAGAAACTCATCGCCGCCCAGCCGGACCAGGTGGTCCTGCCGGCGCAACGGGGCATTGAGAAACCAGGCCATCTGCACCAGCACTTCATCGCCGCGCTGGTGGCCGTAGGTGTCGTTGATCAGTTTGAACTTGTCCAGGTCCACCACCACGCAGCCCCAGCGCACGCTGGCATCGCGCTTGTCCAGGTCGTCCAGGAAGCGGCGATTGAAGCAGTTGGTCAGCGGGTCGGTGAACGACCATTCCAGCAGCTGTTTTTCCTGCTGATGCTGGTTGGTGATGTCCTGGGCATGGGCCAGGACGATGGTGGCGTCAGACTCCACGTCGAGCACGTTGTGGTATTTCCAGTGGCGCAGGCTGCCATCGCCGGCCACCAGCTCGATCACGCCTGAATCCTGGCCGTCGAGCACCATGCGTGACAGGTAGCCGCGCACGCCGTCATGCCGTTCCGGGCGGATCAGCTCGAACAGCGAGCGGCCTTCCATCTCCTCCACGCTGCGGCCCAGCGAGCGCGCGGCCGCCGGGTTCACGCTGACCAGCCAGCCATCCATGTCGTGGGTGCAGATCAGCCCCAGGCTGTACTGGAACATCTTGCGGAACTTGCGCTCGCTGGCCGCCAGCGCGTCCACTGCGCGATGGCGGTCGGTGACGTCCTGGATGGCACCGATCAGGCGCATGCGGCCGTCGACATGTTCCACCGCGCCGGTGCTGTGTACCCACAGGCGGCGGCCGGTGCTGCTGATCAACGGCAGTTCCAGATCCCAGGGCGTGCCCTCGTGCACGCACAGTTCCACCGCCTCGGTGATGACCGCACGCGCTTCCAGCGGGTAGAAGGTGACCGCTTCGGCCAGCGTGGGCTGGTAGCCCGGCGGCAGGTCGTGCAGCCGACAGGTTTCGTCCGACCAGGTCAGCGTATTGGCGCTCACATCCACTTCCCAGCCGCCCACGCCGGCCACCCGCCCGGTGCGCTCCAGAAACGCTTCGCTCTCGCGCAGGCGCTGCTGCAGCCGGGCATTGACGTCGGCGCGTTCGAGCATCACCCGGCGCTGCTCCAGACCTTCGGCAGCGACCTTGGCCAGCTGTTGCAAGGCCGCCAGCTGGGCCGGCTGCAGCTGACGCGGGCGCTGGTCGATCACGCACACCGTGCCCATGCGCAGGCCATCGGGCAGCACGATGGGGGCGCCGGCGTAATAGCGGATGCCGGGTGTATCGGTGACCAGGGCGTTGTTGCAGAAGCGTGGGTCGGCCGGCGCGTCGGGCACTTCCATTACCGCGTCGTCCTGGATGGCGTAGGCGCAGAACGCCAGCTCGCGCGCGGTTTCGGACACCCCCGGCAAACCGATGTTGGCCTTCCACCATTGCCGATGCTCGTCCACCAGCGACACCAGCGCGATCGGCGTGCCGGCGATGGCCTGCGCGGCCGCCGCCAGGGCATCGAAGAACGGCTCGGATTCGGTATCGATCACATGCAACAACGCCAGCCGCGCCAGACGCTGCGCTTCGCTGGTGGTGGATGACTCAACGGTGTCGCGCTGATTCAACGGCAAGCTCGCTCGTACCCGTGCAGTCCGCACAGTCTAGCGGACTGGGCATGAGTGCCGATCGGCGCTTCCGTGCGTCGGAACACGGGATGCGCTGCGGCCGCTGTGCAGGGGGTGGGTACCCGCTTGGCCTGGTCCACGTGATCGCTCATTCGCGGCGGTCGGCGGCAGAGCGCTGCATCAGCGCGCCGCCCACCTGCAGCGCTGCCGCCAGGTTGCGTGCGGTGACGCGGACATTGCGGGCAGCGTCGGCCAACGCCTGCTCCAACGTGCAGGCGCCAGGCACCACCGAAAGCATCGAAGCGATGCCCTCCGCGTGTAGCTGTTCAGCGCCGTTGCCCAGCGATCCGGCAATGGCGATGACCGGGATACCGTGCCGCTGCGCCAGGCGTGCCACGCCCACAGGAGTCTTGCCGCGCAGGCTCTGGCTGTCGATACGGCCTTCGCCGGTGATCACCAGATCGGCCTGTGCGATCAGCGCCTCCAGCCCCAGCGCCTGGGCGACGACCTCCACGCCCGGACGCAACTGCGCGCCCAGGAAGGCCAGCAACCCGGCGCCCAGCCCGCCGGCCGCACCGCCACCAGGCAGCGCGTGCAGGCGCATGCCCAGATCGCGCTGCACCACATCGGCGTAGTGCCGCAGGTTGGCGTCGAGCTGGCGCACCATCGCTGCGGTGGCGCCCTTCTGCGGACCGAACACCGCTGCGGTACCGCTCGGGCCGATCAGCGGGTTATCGACATCGCAAGCCACCTCGACGTGGCAATCCTGCAGACGTGCATCCAGGCCAGCGATGTCGATGCGCGCCAGCGCCGCCAGTGCCGCACCGCCGGGGCCGATCGGCGTGCCATGCGCATCCAGCAGCCGCGCCCCCAGCGCTTGCGCCATGCCGGCGCCGCCATCGGTGCTGGCGCTGCCGCCGATGCCGATGATGAAACGCCGCGCGCCGGCATCCAGCGCGGCCAGGATCAACGCACCCACTCCGGCGGTGCTGGCATGCAACGGCGCGCGCTGTGCCGGCGGTATCAGGGCCAGCCCGCTGGCGGCGGCCATTTCGATCACCGCGGTGGCGCCGTCGCCGGTCAGACCGAAAAAGGCCTGTACCGGCGTGCCGAGCGGGCCGCTGACCGTGCATGCGATCACCCGCCCGTCGGTGGCAGCGACCAACGCATCCACGGTGCCTTCGCCACCATCGGCCATGGGCACGGTGGTGTAGTGCCACTGCGGGAACACCTGGGCAAACCCGGCTTCGATCTGCGTGGCCACCTCCAGCGCAGACAGGCTTTCCTTGTACGCATCCGGGGCGATGACGACCCTCACCAGCGACACGCCTGCGGACGCGCCTGCGATAGAGGACACCGCGCGGCTGCGCCGATGCGCTGCGGCGATGCCACCTGCAAGGTGCGGTACATCGCCCTACGTCGCCTTAGCCTGCTTGGCCTGCCTGGCCGCGTAGTCCTGCGCCTGTCGCATCACCCGCAGCAGGTTGCCGCCCCAGATGCCGGCGATCTGCGCTTCGGTATAGCCCTTGCGCAGCAGCCAGGCGGTGATGCGCGGGAGCTTGGAAACATCGTCCAGCCCGACCACGCCCCCGCCGCCGTCCCAATCCATGCCGATGCCCACATGGTCGGGCCCGACCACGGAAAGCACGTGCTCCAGATGCGCGAAGAAGTCCTCTTCGGTGGCGCGCTTGATCGGGTAGCGCGCATCCAGGTCCTTGAGTGCGGCGCTCAGGGCGGTGCCGTCGGCGATCTTGACGTGTTCCCAGCCGCCGTACTGGTCGGTCAGCGCCTTTTCGGCGGCCTTGCGCTCGGGGCTGGCGCCACTGTCGACCAGATAGCCGCCGTAGGAATTCACCTGGATCACGCCGCCGTGCTCGGCCAGCACCTTCAGCCGTGCGTCGTCGATGTTGCGCGGATGATTGAAGACCGCACGGGCGCCGCTGTGCGAGAGCACGATCGGCACCGGCGATAGCGCAATCAACTGATCGAACACCGCATCGGAAGCGTGCGATTGATCGATCACGATGCCCAGCGCCTGCGCCTGTTGCACCAGTTGCCTGCCGGCAGGACTCAAGCCCTTCCACTCCGGCCCCTTGGGGTCGGTGGCCGAGTCGGCGAACTCGTTGTTGAGAAAGTGCACCGTGCTCATCAGGCGCAGCCCTTGAGCGTAATAGAAGCGCAGCAGCGTGGGGTCGGCCGCCAGCGGGCTGGCGTTTTCCATGCTGATGTACACCACGCGCTTGCCGTCGGCCTTGATACGTGCGGCATCGGCAGGCGTGGTAGCGGCAGCGAAGCGCTGCGGTTGTGCGGCCAGCAGATTATGGATCTTCATCAGCCGCTGCAGCCCGGCATCGCGGTCGTCCAGGTGCGCGGTCGCACTGCGATCGCCCTGGGCGGTGTAGACCGCCCAGAAGCCGCCATCGAGCGCGCCTTCG
Organism: Xanthomonas sp. NCPPB 4467; assembly: GCF_041475665.2. Taxonomy (NCBI): domain Bacteria; kingdom Pseudomonadati; phylum Pseudomonadota; class Gammaproteobacteria; order Lysobacterales; family Lysobacteraceae; genus Xanthomonas; species Xanthomonas sp. NCPPB 4467. Next base: position 5,277,505 of record NZ_CM191260.1, read on the forward strand.
ACCATGCGCGGGTAATCCACCTGCGATAGCCGGTTGCCAGCATGCGCCTGCAATACGTCGAAGTCGGGCCGCTCCAGATTGGCCGGCGTGTCCAGATGCGAATCCAGCGTCACCAGGCGCTTTTGCAGCGCGGTGGCGCGCGCCAGTTCGGCCTTGGAAAACTCCAGCGCGTGCGCCGAGCCAGCCAGGCTCAGCAACACGGCCACACATAACAGTTGCAGGTTCATGCGCGCTCGCAGACAGGTGGGGTCCTCCGATCATAGCCGCAGCGCGGCCGCGCGCTGGCCGCGCATCGTGCACGCAAATGGCCCCGTCATGGCCCGCACAAGTTCAACCAGCGCCACACCACGAGCGCCGAACACGTTGCAGTTATAAAAAATACATAGTCAAAGCAATTGCGCGGCGGCCGCCGCTACGCACACTTGCGCGGCCGTCGCTGGCGGCAGTCGCCCACTCCCGATACCGCAGACCGCCGTGCTTTGAGCGCGCGACGTGCGGGTGTGCGCAACACCTTCCCTCTTTGGCGAGACCCCTCTATGTCCATCGCATCGCGTGCGCTGCCCAGGCGCTTGCTCACCCTTGGTTTGATCGCCACCGGCCTGGGCGCGGCCTCTGCCGCGAGTGCGGCCTGCACCGCCGGGACCTGGACGGCGCGCGTCAACGAAATCGGCATGCCGCCGGTGCGCTACGAAACGGCGCATTTCGCTTTGCGCTGGAATGGCGACGGCGTCTCCGATGCGGATGTCCGCGCCGCCGGCGAGCATCTGGAAATGGTCTGGGATACCTTCATCAATCGCCTGCAGTTTCCCGAGCCGTTCTGCAATGTCGCCACCAAGTACAAGGCCAACCTGCACCTGGATCCGAGCTTCGGCCTGAGCGGCGGTGCAACCGGCAGCGGCGGCATGGGCATGTGGATGGCGCCGGGCGGCCTGCGCGACCACTGGGGCCTGGCGCACGAACTCACGCATGCGCTGCAGTACCAGGCCGGCGGTTTGCAGGAGTCCGAATACACCGGCTGGATCTGGGAATCGCACGCCAACTGGATGACTCACCAGCTGCCGGAATTCCACGGCAGCGACGTGCATTGCTCCAGCATGCTGGTGAACTACCCGCACGTGTATCTGGGTTCCACGCGCGACCGTTATTGCAACTGGCAGTTCATGGAGTATCTGAAGAACCGCTACGGCTACGCCATCATCAACGACATGTGGAGCAAGGCGCCGCGCATCGATAACCCGGCGCGGCGCAGCGCCGATCCGTTTTCGGTGATCAAGACCAACATGGGTTGGACGCAGTCGCAACTGAACGATGTGTTCGGCGACTGGGCGATGCGCAACGTCAACTGGGATTACACCAATCCCGACGGCAGCGACCAGGGCGTGCTGTATCGCGCGCGCTATGGCAGCAATCTGTCGTTCGACCCGCAGCGCACCCAGGATTGGGACAACCGCGACCGCGCGTTGCGCATGACCGTGCTCGACCCGGTGGCCGGCCAGGCCAACCGCTATCGCGTGCCGTTCGAATGGGCACCGCAGCGCTGGGGCTACAACCTGGTGCAGCTGATCCCCGCCAGCGGCGCCACCACGATCCAGGTCGCCTTCGAGGGCCAGGTGCAGAGCGCAGCAGCCGTCACCAGCCTGCCCGGCCTGCTCAACGACCCGACCAGTATTCCCACACCGGACTCGGACTGGCGCTGGGGCGTGGTGGCCATCGACAGTGCCGGCAAGGCCCGTTACAGCACGCTGCAGCGCGGCGCTCAGGCCAGCGTCGGCATGCCGCTGAAGAGCGGCGACCGCGCGGTGTATCTGATGGTGCTGGGCGCGCCCAGCACCATGCAGCAGATCAAGTGGGACCAGTCGTACTACGCGATCTACCGCTACCCGTGGAGCGTGACGCTGACCAATGCCGCGCCAGCCGGCAGCCAGCCCAATGCGCCCACGCCCACCCCGGTGGGACGTCGTCACGCCAACGGCGGCGGCTGGGTCGCCAATACCGCCAATGTCGCCTCCACCGTCTACGTGGGGCCACGCGCACGCGTGCTGGCCGGCACTGTGCTGGGCAATGCGCGCATCGACGGCCATGCCACGGTGATGGGCGGCACGGTGCAGGGCAATGCGGTGCTCGGCGGGCTCACCGTGTGGCATCCGGGCGCCACCATCGGTGCCACTGCGCAGGCGCATACCGTGTTCATGGGCCCGGGGGCGTTCGGTGCCATCAACGTCGGCGGCACCGCACAGCTACGTGGCGATGTCGAAGAACAAGGCGCCTCGCCCACGCAGGGCGTGTTTTACGGATTCGTCGATTCGGCCACGATGACCAACCCGGAGTTCGGTGCAGACCTGCGCCAGGCGGTGCCGGAAATCACTGCGCGACCCGCTGGTTGGTGATCTTGCGCAGCTGCAGCAAGTAGCTGCGCATCAGCGCAAGAAGACTCCACACACAGGGCCAGGGACGGCCATCGATGCGCGCGCACAACGCACACGCCGCATGCGCGCGGCATTGGCAAGTGTGGTTTGTTCGGCCTGTGCACGTCGCGTTTGATTTGGCTGTTTTGACCACGTTACCGAACGACCGCTACCCGGTTCTGAAAACCGCTGGTGGTCCTGCGTGACGGGTGTGGCGGCGATCGCATGCAGGCCTGCGTCTACTCGCAGCGTTCTGGCCGCAGGCACACCAGCACTGCACATCGACGTTGCCGTGCACGCTGCACGCCTAACGCAGGCTCAATCGTCGAGTTCGGCCAGCCGTGCGCGCACGCTTTCCACATCGATGTGCTCGCGCACATGCGGCCACTGCCGCGCCCACACCGAGCGGAACACGATCCACGCGCCGAACACACCCAGACAGGTCGAGCCCAGCGCCAACAGCAACGGGTGCAGCGGCGAGCCGGTGCCGGTCTGAAACAGATACATGAACGCCCCGGAAAACAGCAGCCACACGCCGAACACCGGCCAGTTGCTGGCCAGCAGGCTGGCATTGGGCCGCTCGATCTCGCGCAGCAACCGGCGCAAGGCCTTGCGTTCGTCTTCGTCGCTGGACGTCATCGGCTGGTGCTCCCTAGTGAATGTCTGCGTTGAAGTCCTGACTGCAGCGCGCTGCGATCACCCATTGCCATGGCGCACAGACCTGCATCCGCTGCGCGATGACGATGACCGCACCGCCTCACCTGCACCATATGGAACAGCGCACGCCACGCGCTGCGGCGGCAGACGAGAACGCCCGCCTTGCACCGCTTACCTGCAGTGCAACGCAGCCGCACAACGGCGCCGTCATCGGGCGGCCACGACTGCAATGCCACCAACCTGCAGCTGCACGAGCACGCAGCAGGCATCAAACATCGCCCGCTGCCTCGGATCCGCCGTCTGTCACATCACGCGACAGAACACCGCCTTGAGATAGCGCGATTCCTGCACGTGCGCCATGAACGGATGGTCCGGGCCGGCGCCGGCCACTTTCAGGATCTGGATGGTGCGGCCGGAGAAATACGAGGCGCGACGCAGCATGTCCAGAAACTCCTGCTCGGCCACCAGGCCGGTGCACGAGAAGGTGGCGAACAGGCCACCGGGCTTGACCACGCCCAGCGCCAATTTATTCATGTCCAGGTACTTCTTCAGCGCCGGGATCACCTGCTCGCGGTCGCGGGTCATCTTGGCCGGGTCCAGGATCACCACATCGAACTGATCGCCGCGATTGGCCGCATCGCGCAGCCACGGAAAGATATCGGCCTGCACGAATTTCGGACGCACGTTGTTGAGCTTGGCGTTGCCCTTGGCAATGGCGATGACGTCTTCGTCGATATCCACGCCCAGCACCTCGGCCGCACCGCGTGCGGCCGCATACACCGCAAAGCCACCGGTGTTGCAGCACAGGTCCAGCACGGTCTTGCCGTCCACCTGCTCGCTCAGCCACTGGCGGTTGTCGCGCTGATCGGCAAAGAACCCGGTCTTGTGCGCGCCGGCCGGGTCGGCCCGGAACTTGATGCCGTGCTCGGTGATCACGGACGCTTCGGTGGTGGTGTTGCTGTGGAAGTCGAAGCTTTCCTGCTTTTGCACGTGTTCGTCGGCAAAGCTGTGGAAGCGGCAGCCCGGGAACTGCTCGCGCAGCGCCTCGTAGATCCATTCGCGGTGGCGGAACATGCCGGCGGCGAAGAACTCCACCACCACCAGGTCGCTATAGCGGTCCACCACCAGGCCGGACAGGCCGTCGCCTTCGCTATGCACCACGCGCCAGGCATCGGACACGCCGTCGAGCTTGAGCCAGTCGCGGCGCAGGCTCACCGCCGCGGCGATCTTGCGCGAAAACCAGCCCGCATCCACCGGCACCGACTGGTCGATTTCCAGGATGCGCACGGCGATGCGCGAGTGGCCGTTATAGAAACCGCGGCCGATCCATTCCCCATCCACGCCGACCACATCGACGATGGTGCCGGGTTTGGGCTTGGCGATAGGCTTTTCCACCAGCTTCTGGAAGATCCACGGGTGGCTGGAACGCCACGCATTCTTGAGTCGGACGACGGGGACAGGAGTATTCATTCACCTATTGTATCCGGCTGGATTGACGTGCCCGTCCCCGGCACGCAGAATCGGCCACAGAAGGGGAGTAGCTCCCAACGTTGTCGCCGTCATTACGAGTCCTGCTCCGGCAGACGCTCCGGTGCAACGGCAACCGGTCTGGCCGGTTGCGAGCGAGACCTTCGCCGCGCAGGCGAAGGTCCGTCACCCGGAATCCACGATTTCCGTGTCACAAGGCCTCAGCCCAACCGGCTGGCCAGGTCGTTTCACTTTTCGGGATTCTTTATGCAAACCATTGGCAATGTCTGGTTATGGGGCGGTTTCGGGGTCGTGGTGATCGCCGCGCTGCTGATCGATCTGGTGCTGATGCGCCACGGCGGCGCCCACAAGGTCACCTTCAAGGAAGCCACCTGGTGGAGCATCGGTTGGGTGCTGCTGGCGCTGGCCTTCAATGCCGGGCTGTGGTGGTACCTGCAGGGCACGCTGGGCGATGCGCAGGCCGACCAGATCGGGCTGCAGTTTCTGACCGGCTACCTGGTCGAAAAATCGCTGGCGGTCGACAACATCTTCGTGTTTCTGATGGTCATGACCTACTTCGGCGTGCCCGAAGAACAGCGCCAGCGCGTGCTGATCATCGGTGTGCTGGGCGCCATCGTGCTGCGCGCGATCATGATCTTCGCCGGCTCGATGCTGCTGGCCAAGTTCCATTGGCTGCTGTACGTGTTCGGTGCGTTCCTGCTGCTGACCGGCATCAAGATGTGGTTCTCCGCCGGCAAGGAGCCGGATCTGGAAACCAACCCGGTGTTGCGCTGGATGCGCAGCCATCTGCGCCTGAGCCCGCAGTACCACGGCAACCTGCTCAGCGTGATCAAGGATGGCAAGCGCTGGTTCACCCCGCTATTTGTGGTGTTGATCCTGATCGCGGTGATCGACGTGATCTTTGCGGTGGACAGCATCCCGGCGATCTTTGCGATCACCACCGACCCGTTCATCGTGCTGACCTCCAACGTATTCGCGGTGCTGGGCCTGCGCGCGATGTTCTTCCTGCTGGCCGGCATGGCCGACCGCTTCCACCTGTTGCCCTACGGCCTGGCGGTGATCCTGGTGTTCATCGGCACCAAGATGATGATCATCGATCTGTACAAGATCCCGGTGCTGGTCTCGCTGGCGGTCGTGGTCACGATCCTGGTGGCCACCATCGTGCTGAGCCTGTTGCGCCCAGCCAAGCCGGCCGGGCACTGACCGGCCGGGAATCGGGAATCGGGAATCGGAGGTGTGCTTTGCTGCAGATGGTGGTGCAAGGGACGCCGCGGTTTCGCTTCGTCTCTTGCCACTGAGCCCGGTCGTGGTCTTCGGCCTTGATCGGTGGCTACGCCGCACACTGCTCGGCTGGGCAGCAGCGCACCACAGGCGATACCGGAACATCGGCGCCGCGCCCTGGTTGCCACCCGATCATCTGCGTTGAATTGTTTGCCGCCGCGGCCTGCCTGCCGGGCGTTGCATCAGCCCGGCAGGCGGCGGGATTGTCCCGTCGCCGGATCCGGTTATCCCGTGCTAACGGGGCTTGCAAAGGCAAAACCACGCCGCCATCCGTGAATGTATGACACCGCATTCTGTTGCCTCCGATATCACCACCCAGAGCCGCCTGGATCGGTCACGGGTCCTGCGCGCCTTCAACATCAGCCTGGCCGCCGTGTTGCTGCTGGTGGCGGTGTTCACCGCGCAAGGCATGTTCGACTGGCGCGCCTGGGCGGTCGCGCCACTGCAGGCCGACGGGCTGATCGGCATCCTCACTGCGCCGCTGTTGCACGGCTCGCTCGCGCATCTGGGCGCCAATGCGGCGGCGCTGCTGATCCTGGGCACGTTGGCCGGCAGCGTGTATCCGCGCGCCACGGCCATGGCACTGCCGCTGCTGTGGCTGGGCTCGGGGCTGGGCGCGTGGCTGTTGGGCGAGCCTGGCAGCCGCCATCTGGGTGCCAGCGGCGTCACCCACGGCCTGATGTTTCTGGTGTTTGTGCTGGGCCTGCTACGGCGCGACCGCCCGGCGATCGCCACCAGCATGATCGCCTTCCTGTTCTACGGCGGCATGTTGGTGACCATCCTGCCGCACGAAGCCGGGGTGTCCTGGCAATCGCATCTGGGCGGCGCGGTGGCCGGCTTGATCGCCGCGCTGCTGCTCCGCCTGCGCGACCCGCAGCAGGCCAAGCCGCGCTACAGCTGGGAAGACGAGGACGAAGACGCCGCCTGGGAAGTGCGCAACGCCGAGCACGCGATGCTGGAACCCCCGCCGCCGCGTCAGGTACCGGTGCTGTGGCAACGCCAGGACGACGGCTCGGAAAACGTGGTGCTGCATTTCCCGCCGCGCGAGCGCCCTCCGGGCAATTAGTGCCGGCGCGGAGCGATGATCGAAACAGTCAGTGACCTCCCGTAGGAGCGTGTCTGCGCGCGAGGGCATTACCGATGATAGTTACCCGAGGGCCTTGCAACATAAGAGCGGTGTTGTATCGCCAAATGCATCGTCATCGCATCGCGTACAAACGGGTTGTAGTGCGCTGATGCTTTCCCGGTCATGCGCGTCGCGCGCAGGCACGCTCCTACGAACGTGGTGCTGCACGTCTCGCGAAGGCACGTAGCGCCTCTCGTAAGGTCAACATCCAACCAATCGGGCCGCTACACCGCGTTACGTAGGAGCGTGCCTGCGCGCGACTGGGCGTTACCGACGATGCCGGCACGATGGGTACCCGAGGATCACGCAACGTGAGCGGTGCTGCAACGCGAAGTGCGTCGTCATCGCATCGCGCGCGAGTGGGCGCGCGCGATGCAGCTATCCCGATGATGCCCGTCGCGCGCAGGCGCGCTCCTACGGCAGCATGAATTATCGCGGTGCTTGCCCGTGCAACGCACGCCGTGCCAGACCCGGATCATCGGCAAAGAACGCATCGATGCCCGTATCCAGATAGGTCTTGAGCTCGGCCAAGGCACCTGCGTCGTTACGCTCGGTCACCGCGCCGCTGCTGCGGTTATCGGCGGCCAGAAAGTAATTTTCCGGACGGAACGTATACGGCTGTACCTGCAATCCGGCCGCATGTGCATCGCGCACCAGGCTGGTCGGCGTACCCAGCCGCTGCTGCGCATCCAGCGGAATGATGGCGCGGATATCCGGCCCGATCGCATCGGCGTAGCCGGCCACCTGCTTGAGCCCGGCCGGGGTCATCAATTGCGCATAGGTGCCTGGCGCGTCGCCCTTGCCCGCATCGGGCAACGGCATCTGCGCGCCACCCAGCAACTGCAGCAGGCGGATGTTGCTTTGCCGCCCGATCTTGCCGCGCAGGTAGCGCAGATTGCCGGTCTCGAACGACTGGATCACCACCGGCGCCGTGCGCGTATACGCATGCGCGTGCAAGGTGGCCAGCACCTTGTCTTCCATCGGCAAACCCAGCGCACTGAAATAGCTCGGATGCTTGATCTCCGGAATCAGCCCGATCGTGCGCCCGGTTGCAGCAGATTCGGCCGCGACGAAATCGATGATCTCATCGAAGGTCACGATCTGAAACTGTCCGTCCCAGCGCGTGCCACGTAGTTGCGGCAACCGCTCGCGCGCGCGCAGCGTCTTCAACTCGTTCAGGGTGAAGTCTTCGGTGAACCAGCCTTCCATCGATTGCCCATCGATGGTCTTGCGGGTCTTGCGCGCTGCAAACTCCGGGTGGCTGGCCACATCGGTGGTGCCACCGATCTCGTTTTCGTGGCGCGCCACCAGCACACCATCTTTGGTCGATACCAGATCCGGTTCGACAAAATCCGCGCCATCGACGATCGCCTTGGCGTAGGAGGCCAAGGTGTGTTCCGGACGCAACGCACTGGCGCCACGGTGCGCAAAGATCTGCACCGTCTTGGCCAGCGGTGCCTCGGCCAAAACGGGCCCGCTCATGCCGACCATCATCGCTCCCAACACCAACGCACGGTGAAACTGCATCATGCCTGTCTCCAACGAAAAAGCAGCCATCAACACCAGCGCGTCATCGCCAGGCCAGCTTGGCCGACGATCAAGCAGAGATGCACGCCCGTGCATCCCGCTTCCTCCGCATCGTCCGCGCCCGCCCGACAATCGCTCGCGAGGTGGTGCCAGCCACTCTAAGACTATCCACGTCGATCAACATCGGAAATCAATCAGCAGCAACCAGATCCGCTGTTACGATTCCCGATTCCCGATTCCCAAATCCCGTCCTCAGAACTTGGCATCCAGCGTCAGGAACACCTGCCGCGGCGCACTGGCGTGAAACGCCAACTGCCGCCCGTTCGGATCGCTGCTGGCGAACGCGGTGAGGTTGGAGGCGTAGCGCTTGTCGGTGAGGTTGGTGACGTTGAGCGAGAGCTTGAGCGACTGCAGCACGCTGACCTGGCCGAACTCATAGCCGGCACCGGCATCGAATGACGTGTAACCGCCAAAGCCCTGATCGTTGGTGTAGGTATAGAAGCGCTCACCGGTGTACTTGCCGCGCAGGTTGACGTTCCAACCGGCGTAATTGAAGGCGATTTCGCTCGCGAACATGCGCTTGGGCGTATCCACCGTGGTCTTGCCGGCGGTGGCAATGGTCACCCCGTTCTGCACGTAGTTGTCGTCGTAGGTGGAGCGGTTGATCGAGGCCGAGTTGTACCACTGCAGGTAGCTGGTGGGCTTCCAGATCACCGTCAGTTCGCCACCGCGGCTGCTCACCGAGCCTACGTTGAAGAAGCGCGTGGTGCAGGCCGGCGTGGTGCCCTGCTGGATGCTGGCGCAGGGATTGAGCGAGAGCAGGCGGTTGTCGAAGGTGACGTCGTAGCCCACCAGCGAGGCCTCGAAGCGATCGCGCACGAAGCGGTAACCGGCTTCCACGGTGCGCGACTTTTCCGGCTCCAGCGCACCGACGCTGGCATCGAACGACGCTTGGGTCACCAGCAACGGACCACCGGCGCCGCCGCCCTGAAACGCAGCGATATTTTCTGCGTAGGAGGCAAACACTTCCTGGCCTTCGGCAAGGCGATAGCCCAGCCCGATCTGCGGCAGCACCGACTCGCTGGCCTTGATCGACCCGGTCGCCACCGGCGCTTCCACCGCGATACCCGGCGTCTCGCGTGCGGTCATTTCGGTGCTCGGGCTCTTGATGCCCAGGTCCAGGCTCAGGCGCTCGTCGAGAAACTTGAAGTTGCCCTGCACGTAGAACTGCCGGGTGGTGATCACGTAGTTCTGCGAGAACAGCCGACGATTGGGATTTTGCAGAAACTTGTCGTCGTCCACCGGCCCGGTGATCCAGTAGAAATTGCGTTCCACATCGTGGTGGTTGCGCTCGTACCACAGCCCGGCTTCCAGATGATGCGGGCCCAGGTCCCAACCCAGCGAGGCGATGCCGCCGGTACGGTTGATCCAGTAGTTGGTGCTGCGGATCGAGATCGGCAGTGCCTGCGGTGTGCCCGGATTGGAAGCCTGGCCCGGCGACCACCAATGGCCCTGCCCCTTGTTTTCATGGTGATAGACCTGCGTGTGCAGGCTGATCGCATCGTCGGGCTGGAAGTCGCCGGCCACGTAGAACAGATCGTCGTCGCGCAATGCGCGGCTCTGGTAGTACGCATCGTCGACGTTATCCACGCCACCGCTGAAGCCGCAGCGTGCGGCATTGCGCGTGGCTGGCGCGCAGTACGCCGCGGCCAGTGCACGGTTCCAATCCGGCGCGTACAGATTCCAGTCCCAGCCCAGTCCACGTGCCATGCCGCTCTTGGACAGATAGGAATAATCGGCCTGCGAGGTGCGCGAGGTATCGGCGAACGCAGTCAGCTTGCCGCCGTCGAACTGGTACACGCCCTTGGCGTTGAACTGCCGCGTGGTGGTCGGCGATTCCGGACGCGCCCACATGTCCGCGGTGGCTTCGATGCCCGACAGATACGCAGAAAACCCGTTGTAATCGCCGGTATCCACGCGCAGGAAGGTGCGACGGTTGGCATCGGACCCCAGCGTCTGCGAGACCTGCCCGCCGAATACGCTGGACGGGTCGGCCGAGTAGTACTGGATGGTGCCGCCGAGGTTGCTGGTGGAGGCGGTACCCAACGCACCGATGCCCGAGGCCAGCTCCACACCACCGAAGTTTTCCGCGATCAACGCGCGGCTGATGTTGAGGCCGTTGTAGTTGCCATAGGCGTTATCGCCCAGCGGCAGACCGTCGAGCGTATAGCCCAGACGCGTGCCGTTGAAGCCGCGCAGGCTGATCGTCTGCGATTCTTCATTGGCACCGAAGGCATCGTTGGATTGCACGTTGACGCCCGGCATGCGGTTGAGCAGCTTCTGGATGCTGGTACCCGGCGGCAGCACCGGAATGTCCTGCTGGGTGATGCGCTGCACCTGACGCGTTTCGCCCTGGCCAATCACCGACACCGCATCGAGTTGCTGCACGGTGGAGCCGGTGGCGGCAGACACGTCGGCCGGTGTATCGGCGGCATGTGCGGCCGGCGACAACACAAGCGCGGTGAGAACGGCAGCACTTAAGAGATGGGTCTTGGGCATGAGTGGCGTGGGGGACGAGTCAAAAGATGACGGCAAGCGTGCGACAGCTGTCTTGCGTCGATGCGACGCTCAGATGACAGTGCCGAGACAGCTGCTGCGCATGCCGCGCTGTCGCTGCGTTGTGCTGGCATGCACGTGTCATCTGTACGTCGTAATCTGCGCGACTCTTCCCGTCGTACTGCTTTCGAGGAATCGTCCATGGCCCACCGCATCGCCCGCCACTCGCAACGCACGCTGGCACGCGTCGCCATTGCTGCCTTGGTGATCGGCAGCGGCGTGGTCAGTGCCCGGCAACCGGCAACGCCGGCGGATTCGGTGCTCGCCACCGACGCGCGTGGATACCTGGAAAAACAGCAGCTGCCCGACAGCCTGCAGTTGGTGCCACCCCCGCCGCAGGACGGCAGCGCCGCACTCGCCAACGACGAGGCCATCGCCAAGTCCATGCTCGCGCTGCGCGGTACACCGCGCTGGGATCTGGCCGCGCGCGACGCGGTGCTGAGCTTTCCCGACGCCGCCAGCCATTTCAGCTGCGCGCTCGGCGTGCAGATCGATCAAGCCAGCACACCGCATCTGCTGCGCCTGCTCGAGCGCAGCATGCGCGACGCCAGCAGCAGTACCAGCGCCGCCAAGACACGCTATCAGCGCCCGCGCCCGTTCATGCGCAACGCGCAGCCGATGTGCACTCCGGCTGACGATGCGGCACTGCGCAAGAACGGCTCCTACCCGTCCGGCCACACCGCCATCGGCTGGACCTGGGGCCTGATCCTGTCCGAGATCGCTCCCCCCCGACGCAACGCGCTCCTGGCACGCGGCCGCGCCTTCGGCGACAGCCGCCTGGTTTGCAACGTGCACTGGCAAAGCGATGTCCAGCAAGGCCGAATGATGGGCGCGGCCACCGTCGCCGCATTGCACGACAACCCGGGGTTTCAGAAGGATCTGGTTGCTGCACGCCGCGAAATCGCAAAAGCCAAGCCTGCTGCACCGGATGCATGCGCATCAGAAACAGCAGCCTTGCAGCTCGTGTTGCCAGGAGTGATGTAGGTAGCGGCGACGCTTGCCCTGCCTGCGAGGAACTGCCACCCCGACCTGAGCGTACGCGTCTGGGCACCGTGCTCTTGTTGAGATGATCGGTCAGCGACCGTCGGGCGCTGTGCGGCCCGATGCACGTATGACGAGGACGCGGGAGCCTCTTCGCGCACCAGCAACGCTGGCAGCGGCGCGCTAGCGATCCGGCGATGATCGATGCGCCGCTTGATGCGCGGATCGGAGCAGCCAAGCCACGCAACCACGCAGGACCGGCATCAGACCGGGCAGTGGCGTGGACTCTGCTGCTGATACTCCAAGCAAGCTGGACGCGGCTTCAAGACCGCGCTCTCACTAGGGTCCTGAAGCAGCGCTGCCTCCCTGGTCGGTGGATCCGCGCTGGCTGGTTAGGTCAGACACCCATCGACCGCCAGGCGAGCGCGATGCCTGTCTTGCGACATCCGACCCTTCTTGCCGCAGCTTGGCCTCGCACCGTTTCGACGGCCCTGCAGCCGCCTTATCGACGCCGATCCAACGCCGCTACGCGATGGCCGGGTCCTTCATTCGCGTACAGCATCCGCGCGTCCGAATCTCGGCCCAAAAGCACTGAATTTGGCAATCGTTGCCGGATGATGACATTTCCGTACATCTTCGATTAATCTTCAGACAGGCTTCAGGAATGTGACAACCGTTCAGGTTGTCGGCATGACGCCCTGAAGCCCAATCCCCCTCGACTGCGCTCGCAGTCGAGTCCCACGTCTGCAGTATCCGCGACCGAATTCATCAGGAGAGAGAGGAATGACGCGTCCAGGGGTCCGTAGTTCGTTGTCCAGGAACATCAAGCGCAGCGCATTGAGCCTGGCACTAGGCATGTGTGTGATCGGTGGGGTGCAGGCGCAGAGCGCGGTAGGCTCCATTTTCGGTAGTGGGCAGCCCGGCAGCACCATCGCCATCCAGAGCCCGCAAACGGGCGTGAGCCGCTCGGCCACCGCCGCCGCAGATGGCAGATTCACCTTCAGCCAGCTGCCTCCGGGCAAGTACATCATCACCTCCGATGGAGTGACCCGCGAGGTCGAGGTCAAGGTTGGCAGCGGCTCGCAGGTCATGCTGGGCAGTCAGGCCAAAACGCTTGACCGGATCGAAGTGGTGGGCGCGCAGGCGTTCAACCCCATCGACGTCTCTTCGGTGGAATCGACCACGGTGTTCACCGCCGACCAAATGGTCTCGCTGCCGGTGGCCAGCGACGTCTCTTCGGTCGCGCTGCTCGCGCCTGGCGCGGTCCGCGGCGATAGCGGGCTGGGTGCGGGCAACCTTGCATCGTTCGGCGGATCGTCGGTGGCCGAAAACGGCTACTACATCAATGGCTTCGACGTCACCAACATGCGCACGTTCCTGTCGTTCGCCAATCTTCCGTTTCAGAGTATCGGCCAGCTGCAGGTCAAAACCGGCGGGTACGGCGCCGAATACGGCCGCTCGCTGGGCGGCATCGTCAGCATCGTCACCAAGGCCGGCTCCAACGAATGGCACTACGGCGGCAGCGTGGAATGGGCGCCGGACTGGGGCGCTGCGGCAGGTAAAAACGTCCGCGAGCGCGACCCCGACGCGGCAGACCCGCTGTACCAATACCGCAGCGACGATCAGTTCGACAGCACCATCTACTCTGCGTATGCCAGCGGCCCGATCATCAAGGACCGCTTGTTCTTCTTTGCAATGGTGGAAGGCCGCCAGGAGACTGAAGACAACTTCTACGCGCTGACCAGCCGGCGCGTCAGTGACACCACCCCGCAGGGCTTGGTCAAACTCGATTGGTATATCAACGACAGCAACCTGGTCGAATTCACCGGCATCTACAACCAGGCCAAGACCAAATACCGCACGTACGAATACGCCACCGACGCCAACGGCGATAACCGCTACAACGTTGGACGACACGAGGTGCCGATCGAACAGTACGAGATGGAAAACGGCGGCAAGATCGGCATCCTCAAGTACACCGGCTACTTCACCGACAACTTCACGCTGTCGGCGCAATACGGCTACCTGAGCAATCTGATCGACTCCCGCCTGCCAGCCAATCCTGCGGGCGGCGAGTGCCCATGGGCCTACAGCTTCGGCCTGACCACCAGCGTGGTCGACCGTTATATCGGCTGCAACCCGGGCACGATCAGCACCATCGCCGACCGCAACGCCGAGCCGGACGAAGACATCCGCAAAGCGTTCCGTGTCGATGGCGAATGGGTGCTGGGCGATCATCGGTTGCGCTTCGGCGTGGATCAGGAAAAGTACGAATCCAGCCACCGTGGCCAGACCTACGCCGGTGGCATCAACTGGGCGTATTACACGGTGCCCGGCACTTCGGTGGCCACCGGCGCGTTTGCAGGCCGGCCCGGCCGCACGGTCAACGGCCAGCTGGTGCCGCGCGGCGCGCTGTATGCACGTTCGCGCGTGTTCCAGAGCAGCAGCTCCACCTACGAAAACACCAACAGCGCGTTTTATCTGGAAGACAACTGGCAGGTCACCGAAAACTTCCTCGCCGTGCTCGGCTTGCGCGGTGAGAAGTTCGAAAACAAGAACGGCGATGGCATTGCCTGGATCGAATCCGATTACAAAATGGCTCCGCGCCTGGGCTTCTCCTGGGATGTGCTGGGCGATTCCAGCTTGAAGCTGTTCGGTACCGCAGGCCGCTATTACATCCCGGTGGCGACCAACTCCAGTATCCGCGCCACCGGCGCCGAATCGACGGTGTCCAACTGGTATTTCGTCAATGGCTGGAGCGAAGCTGATGGCACGCCGGTGGGCCAAGGCGCGCAGATCGGCCAGACCCAGACCAATGGCTCGCTCACCGCGCCCAATCCGGCCTCTGTCGCGTCCACCAACCTGTCGCCGATGTACCAGGACGAGATCATCCTCGGTGGCCAACTGCAGTTGACGGAAAACTGGATGGCCGGTGTGCGCATGATCCGCCGCGAAGTGAAGTCCGGGATGGACGACACCTGCACCACCAATCCGTGGATCGATTGGGCCGCGGATAACGGCTACCCCGATTTCGATCCTGGCTCGGTGCCCAGCTGCTACTTCTTGAATCCGGGCAGCGATGTGACCATCAACGTCGATCTCAATGGCGATGGCGAACTGGAACTGGCGACCTTGCCGGCCTCGTATCTTGGCCTGCCGGAATATCGCCGCCTGCATACCGCTCTTGAGTTCTTCTGGGAGCGCACTGGCGAGAAGTTCAACTTCCAGGGCTCGTATACGTTCGCCAGGACACGTGGCAACGTGGAAGGCTACGTCAATTCAACGCTGGAACAGGAGGACGCCGGCCTCACCCAGGACTTCGACCACCGCCTGTTCACCGATGGCACCTATGGGCCAACCCCGAACGATCGTCAGCACACGCTCAAGCTGTTCGGTGCTTATACGATCACGCCGGAATGGCAACTTGGCGGAAATCTGGTGCTTCAGTCAGGGCGCCCGATCAATTGCCAGGGCTATATCCCGCTGGACGACATCCCGCAGCCTGACCAGGGCACCCTGAGCGGCTACAGCGGCTCGAGCTTCTATTGCTTGAACGCAGACGGCACCCGCGTGCTACGCCAACGTGGCGACGAAGGCCGCACGCCGTGGACCTGGACCTTTGATCTGGCCGCCGCTTATGTGCCCAACTGGGCCGATAACAAGCTGCGCATCAAGCTCGACGTATTCAACCTGT
The DNA here is from genome assembly GCF_041475665.2 of Xanthomonas sp. NCPPB 4467. Classification (NCBI taxonomy): domain Bacteria; kingdom Pseudomonadati; phylum Pseudomonadota; class Gammaproteobacteria; order Lysobacterales; family Lysobacteraceae; genus Xanthomonas; species Xanthomonas sp. NCPPB 4467. Next base: position 5,293,280 of record NZ_CM191260.1, read on the forward strand.
TCAACAACGACCGGGTCACCGAGTACAACGAGTTCAGTGAAGCCTCGCGTGACGTGATCAGCCCGAACTATCTGAACGATCAGAACTATCAGACGCCGCGCTCGTTCCGGTTGACTGCCCGCTACGACTTTTAAAGTGTCGCATCACGGTGTGCGTTACGAATCCGGCCTGAAAAGGCCGGATTTTTATTTATCGACTCATGAGGTTTTTTGGCGACCGCATCGCGCAGCGCTGGCTCACTTACCGATACAAAAACTCGAGAAGATCTTGCCCAGCAACTCATCGGCGCTCAGCTTGCCGGTGATCTCGCCCAGCGCTGCGTGTGCCAGGCGCAACTCTTCGGCGGCCAGTTCGAGTTGTTCGAATCCCAGTTCCAGATCGGCCGCATCCGCATGTCGCTCGGCACGTCGTAATGCATCCACGTGCCGGGTGCGTGCGGAGAACCCGCCGTCCACACTTTCAACGCCATCGCCTAACGCGAGCTCCCGCAGGCGGGTGTGCAGCTGTTGCAATCCCTGTCCGGTGGTCGCCGAAACCGCCACTGCATAGGTATCGAGCAGCGGTGCGCTGTTGTCCAGCAGATCGCATTTGTTGTGAATCCACAGCTGGCGCGGGACGGCGTCGATGGCATCGCCAATCGCCTCGCGTGCGGCTTGCGGGTCGCGTGCGTCGAGCACCACCAGCGCCAGATCGGCGCGCTGCAATTCGGCGCGCGCGCGGCGCATGCCTTCGCGTTCGATCGCATCGCCGCCATCGCGCAGGCCGGCGGTATCGACCAGGGTCAATTCGAAGCCATCGAGCAGGATCGCTTCATGCAAGGTGTCGCGCGTGGTGCCGGCCACATCGGTGACGATGGCACGATCGCTGCCGGCCAGCGCATTGAGCAACGAACTCTTGCCGGCGTTGGGTGGGCCGATCAACACCGCATGCAGGCCATCGCGTAGCTTGCGCCCGCGTTCTGCATCGCGCAGCAGTTGCGCCAGCAATGTGCGCGCCTGCTGCAATCCTTCGCGCACTTGCGTGCCCCCCAATGTATCGAGCGGTTCGTCGGCAAAATCGATCGCCGCTTCCACATGCACGCGCAAGCGCGTCAGGCTGTCGCTCACCGCATCGATGCGGCGCGAGAACACACCGTCCAGCGAACGCCGCGCCGCACGGGCCGCACGCACATCACCGGCAGTGATCAAATCGGCAATCGCTTCGGCCTGGGTCAGATCGAGTTTGCCGTTGAGAAACGCGCGTTCGCTGAACTCGCCGGCGCGTGCCTGGCGTGCGCCCAGTGCAACGCAACGTGCAACCAGTTGGCGCAACACCACCGGGCTGCCGTGCCCCTGCAGCTCCACCACGTCTTCGCCGGTAAAGCTGCGTGGCGCGTTGAACCACAGCGCGATGCCGTCATCGATCACCTCGCCCTGCGTATCGCGAAAGCGCGCGTAGTGCGCATGCCGTGGTCGCAACCCCGCAATGCCCAGCTGCGTTGCGATCTGCACCGCTTGCGGCCCGGACAGCCGCACGATACCCACGCCGCCGGTTCCGGCAGCACTGGCGATGGCAACGATGGTGGACGTGGAAGAGGACATGGGGACTGCTCTTGCGTGGATTGGAACCGAATGGGTGACGATCAAAACACCTGCACAGCCTTCAGGCGCATGTCGAATAGCCGGGCTTTAAGAGCCGCTCACACAACGTAGCAAGCAGTGCGCTGGTGGGTGTGGACGGCGCTCTCGGAACCGGAGTGTACGAGAGGTCCATGCTGCGCCGAACACCGGCCACTCCCGCCTGGCAGTGAGCACCCTTTTTCTTGTTCGCTGCTCTTGGTTGGCATCCGTCTTTTCAGAAAGTGCATATGCACACGTTGCTCACCACTGTGCATTAAAGCGTCTGCAACTGCGCGCGCGCCTGCGCCGCACCGCTGCCTTGTGGCTGCAGTTCCAGGTAGGTGGAATACGCCTTGCGCGCTTTGTCGCGATCGCCGGCCTTGGCGTAGGCATCGCCAAGATTGAGATACGCCACCGCGCGCGATGGATCGATCTTGAGCGTGTTTTCCAGCCAGCGTGCCGATTCGGCAAAGCGCTCCTGGCGGTAATACACAAACCCAAGATTGTTCGCAGCCAGCGCAAAATCCGGGCGCAGCTTCAAGGCTTCGGCAAATTGTTCGGCAGCTTCGGCGTAACGTTTTTCCTTGTACAACTGCAAACCGCGCTCGTTGGCCAACTGCGCGCGTTGGCGATCGCTGCTCTTCACTGCGGTCGGCAAGACCAGCTTGGCTTCACCGCCTTGTAAGGTCTTGACCGTGACCGGCGCAGCCGCGACCGCAGCGCCGGTAGTCGCAGCAGCAGGACGCGCGGCGTCCACGCGTCCGTTGAGTGCGATCGCATCGGCCGACAACTGCGCGGTATCGGCGGTCAGGAATTCTTCGCCGCTGGGCACCTGAAACACGAACTCGCCGCCTTGCGATCCCGGCAGGCTGCCGAATGCCGGCGTCTGCGCCGATACCGCCGACACCGCCGGTGCGACATACGCAGCCAATTCCGTCCCGGTGATCAAGCCATCGCCATTGAGATCGCCCTTGCCGGCCAGCGCCTGCAGCAGCACCCAGGTAAACACCGAATGCCCGTTCGGACCGCTATCGGCCACTTGTTGATCGGCACCGCCGGCGGTGAGCATCTGACGTGCGATGCGGCGTGCGTTCTCGCGCAGGTACGCACTGGAGCTCGGCCCGCCGCGCGTCAGACCCAACCCGCTGTAGCATGCGTCCATCACGAACAACACGTGCTTGGCCTGCAGGCTTTCTGCGATGTTCTGCAGGTCGCTCATTGCAATCGCATCGCTGGCCAGATGCTCCGGGTCCGAGTCGACCGGAATGATGTAGCCCAGGTCGCGCCCGGAGGCGAGCCGGCGGGTGGCGCCGTGGCCGGCGAAAAACACGAACACGCGGTCGTTGGTCTGCGCGCGCCCTTCCCCAAGCCGGTCATGGAAGGCGGCCAGGATATTGTTGCGTGTGGCTTCGCTGTTTTTCAGCACGATCACTTGCGACGACGGAAATCCCAACGGGCCGGTCAAGGTGCTGGCAATCGCCTGCGCATCGTTGGCCGCATATTCGAGCTTGGGCCAGTGTGCGTAGTCGTCGATGCCGATCACGATCGCCCACGACTTGGCATAGCCGGTGGTCACCGTTGCATCGGCCACGGCGCTGGGTGCACGCGCCACCGAAAACTCGCGGCCGTTCCAGCCGGCGAACTGGTAGCCATCGGCGATCAAGCGATCCAGAATCTGCGGCAAGGCTTTCACCGCGCGGTCGTGGATGTCATGGAACAGCACGATGCCGCGCTGCTCCTTGTTCACCTGGTCGAGCACGCGTTGCACGATCGACTCGGGTACCGGGTCGGCCCAGTCCAGCGAATCGATGTTCCACATGATCGACTTCAAGCCGGCTTCGCCCAGCAACTGCAGCCCTTCGGCATTGCGCGCGCCATACGGAAACCGAAACAGCGGCGCACGCTTGTCGTCCACCGCACGCAGCAGCGTGTCGGTATCCAGCACCTGGCTGCGCAATGCATCGCCGGTGGTCTTGGACAACTGCGCATGGGTCAGGCTGTGATTGCCCACCGCATAGCCTTCCTCCATCAGCGTATGGCTGATCTTGGACAGTGGCGCCAGCTTGGGCTTGCCATCGGCATCCAGGCTGCCGAGGTTTCGCCCCACTTCGAAGAACACGCCTGGCACGTCGTAGCGTTTGAGGATCGCCACGATCTCTTCGGTGTAGGCCTTGTGCGGGCCGTCGTCGAAGGTCAGCACCACCGTCTTGGGCGGCAGATCGCGGCCGAACACTTCGCTGTCGCTATCGCGCGCGGAGAACGGATACGGCTCCACCACGCCATGGTCGCGCAGGATCTTTTCGCGCGTGTACAAGGTGCGCAAATGCGCCACGTAGTCGTCCCACTTTTCGCGCTTGGGCACGATGGCCCGGGTGCGATCGAAGCGACTGAAAATCTGCGTCAGTTCGGTGTTGTAACTGCGCTCGATCTCGTCCAGCGCTTCCAGATCCTCGCCGATGCGTTGATGCAGTTTGACTGCCGGCAGCGCCGAATCCTTGCCGATACGCGCATGCAGCTCGCGCAGCACCTCGGCAAATGCCAGGCGGTCGGCATCGAATAGATCCGGCGCCGACTCCACTTCGTCCAGTACCGTGGCGATCGCAGCGAAGCGGCTTGAGTCGCGCGAGCTCAGCACGGTTTCAAACGCGGCGGCAATGCTTTCGCGTTGTTCCAGATTTTCATGGAACAGCTGCTGCCCCACGCTGCTGGAGGTAGCGCGATCGCGCGGGCTTTGTTTGTCCTCATCGGCCAGCAACACGATGATGCGGCGGTGCCGATCCAGCTGTTCGCGCAGCTGTGCAATCAGCGCACGGGCCTTGGCAGCGGCGCCCGTTTGTACGGCGGCAGTGGCAGTGCCGCTGGCCGGCGGCGCCGAAGCAGATGCCTGGGTACCGGCATCGCGCTTGCCGCAGCCGGCCAGCACCAGCAGTCCCGCGCAACTTGCGCACAGCAACAGGCGATGCAACGGCGATGGCTTCACGACGACGTCCTTGGCAATGGCGACAAACGGAGAGGGCTTGGCATGCAGAAAGCCCGCCTTGCGGCGGGCCTTCTTGAACCTTTCTGAGACTTACTTGGCGTTGGCCTGGATGATCTTGCTCGGCTTCTCGCCGTGCTGGCGGATCATCCACCACTGGATCAGCAACCCCAGCCCGCCGTTGACCACCCAGTACAACACCAGGCCGGCCGGCATGAAGGCCATCATGACGCCGAACACCAGCGGCATGAACTGCATCATCTTGGCCTGCATCGGGTCCATGCCCGGGGTCGGAGTCAGCTTCTGCGTGGCCCACATGATGGAAATGTTGAGCACCGGCAGGATGAAGTACGGATCGCGCGCGGTCAGGTCCTGGATCCAGCCCAGCCACGGTGCCTGACGCAGCTCCACCGATTCCACCAATACCCAGTACAGCGCGAAGAAGATCGGCATCTGGATCAGCAGCGGCAGGCAGCCGCCCATCGGATTGATCTTTTCCTTCTTGAACAACTCCATCGTCGCCTGCTGGTACTTGGCGCGATCGTCGCCATAGCGCTCCTTCAACTGCGCCAGGCGCGGCTGGAAGCGGCGCATCTTGGCACCGGACTTGTACTGCGCGGCCGACAGCGGATACAGCGCCAGACGCAGCAGCACCACCAGACCGATGATGGCCCAGCCCCAGTTGTGCAGGAAGCTGTGCAGGTGGCTCAGCACCCAGAACAGGCCCTGGCCGATGATGGCCATGATCGAGAAGCGGCTGTAATCGACTACGCGGTCCAGACCCTTCACGTCTTCCTTGGCGATCAGGCTGACCAGCTTCGGGCCCACCCACAGGCGCGCCTCGGTGCTGGCAGTCTGGCCGGGCGCCACGGTGAAGGCCGGGCCACGCAGTTCGGCCACGTCGCGCGGGCCATCCTGGGCCAGCACATACAGCGAAGCCTGATCCTTCTGCGGGATCCATGCGGTGAAGAAGTGGTGCTGCAGCAGCGCGACCCAGCCGCCGGTGATCTGGCGATTCAAACCGCCATCGTCCATGTAGTCCTTGAACGCGCGACGCTCATAGCCTTCCTGCGGGCTGTACCAGGTCGCCCCGTTGAAGCTGAAGGAATCCGGATTGGTCATGCCGCGGCTGAGGATGGTCGGCACCCGGCTCAACTTGCGGAACACATACCCGTTCCACGGCGCGCCGCTCTTGTTGATCACCTCATCCTTGATCGAAATCGCATAACGACCGCGCTCCAGGGTGAAGGTGCGGCGGATCGACACGCCGTTGGGGCCATTCCACACGAACGGCACCATCAGGGTGTTCTGGCCCTTGGCAAGCTCGAACGCGGTGCCCGGCTGTTCGGCGCGGAAGCCGCCCACGCCCGGCACCGGCGAGTGCTCGCTGGCCCAGCCGCTGGTGGCGTTATAAGGGTGCACAGCATCTTCGGTCAGCAGATCGACCGGCGCGGTGCCGTCCTTGGTCTGCGGAAACTGCAGCAGTTCGGCATCCAGCACGCTGCGGCCGTCGAGTTTCAGGCGCAGCACGTCCGAGGTGAGGGTGATCACCGGCGCAGCGCCAGCCGCTGCCGGCGTTGCTGTGGTCGTGCTGGTGGCCGCCGGTGCGGCACCCGGCACGCCCGCCTGCGGGATGGCCTGGGCGGCAGGCACATTGGCCGCCGGCGCACTGGCATCCAGGTCGCGCGCAGCCGGTACCGATTGCGTGGCGACTGCGGCAGGTGCGTTGGCGGCCGCCTTGTCCTTGCCCCACTCCATCCACAGTAGCGCCGCGACCATCAGCCAGGCAAAGATCAGGAAAACACGGGTCTGGTTCATCGGGCAGCAACTCGCTCAGTCGGAACTACAGTTCCGGCTCTGTCGGGGAAAGGGAGGATGGGTGCATCGTCCTGGCGGGCGGCATTGTGCCGGGCGCAGCAGGCAGGGGCAATGCGCCGGCACGGCGCAGCAGACGCACAAAGGCGTCACGAATCTGTGGATTGGTCGCTTTTGCAGCTGCGGAGCGGGCCACAATGACGTAATCGCCACCGGCCAGATCGGGCAATAGATGCCGCATGGCATCGCGCAGGACGCGCTTGATGCGATTGCGTCCGACAGCGCGCGTGTCCACCTTGCGCGACACCGCCATGCCCAGACGCGGCGGCGTGTCGCCGGTGCGCCAATGCAGGCTGAGCAGCGGGTCCGAGGTGCGACGCGCGGTATCGAAGACAACCGTATATTGCGCACGCGTACGAACCCGCGCAGAGCGAGGAAATCGCCTGCACGGGTTCGATGCGTTCACGGTAGGACTTGCCTCGGCCGCGGAGAGCGGCGCGGCAATCAAGCGCTCAGGCGCTTGCGGCCCTTGGCGCGGCGGCGAGCCAGGATCTTGCGGCCGTCGGCGGTTGCCATACGTGCGCGGAAGCCATGGTCGCGTGCTCGCTTGAGGTTGCTGGGTTGGAAAGTACGCTTGGTGGCCATGGGGCCCTCTGCATGGATGGAGACGAATAGAACCGGAAATTCTATAGGACCGCCCCGGGCCGGGTCAACTCCCCTGTTGCTTTACCAACCGTGAGCCTGCGCACGCCCTGTGGATGGACCTGTGAATAACTCTGGGAAAAGCCTGCGCGCGGTGCTAGTCTGGCCCATCCTCTTTTCACTTCCGGGCTGCGTGCACGGCGCCTTGCTGCGCGCCGCAGCCAGCAACAGATGATCACACTTTG